>JAGXHB010000057.1 GCA_024636425.1 Roseobacter sp. | reverse complement strand
GCGATAAACCCCGACGCATGGATGGGATTGTCCATCCCCTATTGGGAAGGGCCGGTTGCGGTCACGGGCAGCCATGCCGGCACCGGCTATCTGGAGATGACAGGCTATGACTGATCCGAACGATCTGGGCGCATTTCTGAACGATGCCTGGCAGCATCTGGGGCGGGGTGTCGCAGATGCCCGTTCGCCTGCGCGCACACCGACCTTTGCGACCGTTGCTGCGGATGGCACGCCCAACGCGCGCACGGTGGTCCTGCGTGCCGCATCGCAGGCGGACTCCGTGCTTGAGGTGCATACCGATACGGCAACGGACAAGATCACTGATCTGCACCACCAGCCGACGGCCGCGTTTCACATCTGGCTGCCCAAGGCGAACTTGCAAATCCGCGCGACCACATCCGTTACGATCCTGACAGGAGCGCAGGTTGCGGAACAATGGGCCAAGGTGCCGCCGTCGGCGCGCGTATCTTACGGGACAGAACCTGAACCGGGACACGCAATTTCCGACGCCTTTGCCTATGAAAAGCCTGCTGAGCCTGAGCGGTTTGCCGTTCTGCGCTGCACGGTCGAAAGGTTCGATCTGGTGCATCTGGGCGAAAGACATCGGCGGGCAATCTATACCCCGCAGGATGGTTGGACGGGCACTTGGGTTGCACCCTGAGGCATGACCCTCAAGGATCAGGCCCGCGTGCCGTCGCGCTTGATCTGTCCCGCTTGGCGGATGATCTCGGCGATTTCGATCAACTGTTCGGCCAGTGGATTGCTGCGCCGCCAGACCATACCGATGGTGCGTGTGGGGGCAGGTGCGGGAAACTTGACGATCGACACGTTGGAAGACCGCGCCTCAAGGTCGATGGCGATTTCGGGGATCAAGGTTACGCCCATGCCGGCACCCACCATCTGCACCAGCGTAGACAGCGAGCTTCCTTCCATCAACTGGCGGGGTTGGGCGTCGGACATCTCGCAGACCGACAGGGCCTGATTGCGAAAGCAATGCCCTTCTTCCAGCAGCAACAACCGCATGCTGCGCAGCAGCTTGGGGCTGGGGATCGGTTTGTCGGCGTCCTGTCTGGCCCGCACCAAGGCGAATTCCTCGTCGAAAAGGGCGAATTCCTGCAGGGTTGCTTCCGAGATCGGCAGCGCCACGACCGCAAGATCAAGCAGGCCCTCTGACAGATCGTCAATCAGCGCCTTGGTCATGGATTCGCGCACCTCAAGTTGCAGGCCGGGATAGCGGGCAGCCAGTGCAAGCATGATCTCAGGCAAAAGATACGGCGCGACCGTGGGGATGATGCCAAGCCGCAAGCGCCCCGACAGCGGCCCCTTGGCGGCGCGCATCAGATCATCAAGCTCTTCCACCGCCAGCAGGATCTGGCGGCCTTTGTGAAGAAACTCCTCGCCCGTGGGGGTCAGCCTGAGCTTGGGCGCGCTGCGTTCCACCAAAGGCGTGCCGACCAAGCGTTCAAGTTCCTGTATCTGCACGGACAGGGCAGGTTGCGAGATCGAACAGGCTTCGGCGGCGCGGCCAAAGTGCTGATGGCGGGCCAGCGCATCGAAGTACCGGAGCTGTTTCAGGGTAAGGGTTCTCATAACCTTATCCTATCGAGAGATTAAACTTATTCAATTTGATTTTATAGCCGCAGCGCGGATATAACGTCCGCGAAGGCATGGGCCTGCCGTTTGGACCATGTCAAACCAGACAATTTTTTGGAGGATCCGATGGACGGAAATAATGTGAACCCAGCAGGCGGCTGCCCCGTCATGCACGGCAGCAACACCACAGTTGACCGGAAGGTGACCGAATGGTGGCCTCGTTCCCTGAACCTGGATATCCTGCATCAGCACGGTGCACGCAACAACCCGATGGATGCCGATTACAACCACCGCGAAGCTGTAAAGGCTTTGGATTTCAACGCAGTACGCGCCGATGTTCACGCGCTGATGACCGACAGCCAGGAATGGTGGCCAGCGGATTGGGGCCATTATGGCGGCCTGTTCATCCGCTTGGCGTGGCACTCTGCCGGGTCATACCGCTTGGGCGATGGTCGCGGCGGTGCCGGTTCGGGCAATATCCGTTTTGCGCCGTTGAACTCGTGGCCAGATAACGCGAGCCTCGACAAGGCCCGCCGCCTGCTGTGGCCCATCAAGAAGAAATACGGCAACGCGCTGTCATGGGCCGACCTGATCGTCCTGTCGGGCACCGTTGCCTATGAATCCATGGGCCTTGAGACCTTTGGCTTCGGCTTTGGGCGCGAAGACATCTGGGGCCCCGAGATCGACATCAACTGGGGCAATGACCCTGTGCTGATGGCCCCGACCGAAGAGCGCGTCACTGACATCGAAGACGCAAACTCCATGTACAACCCGCTGGCGGCGTCCCACATGGGTCTGATCTATGTGAACCCCGAAGGCGTGAACGGGAACCCCGACCCGGCACTGACAGCAAAATACGTCCGCATGACCTTTGCGCGTATGGCCATGAACGACGAGGAAACCGCAGCACTTACTGTTGGCGGTCACACTGTCGGCAAATGCCACGGTATCGAAGGCGAGATCGGCGGCTCCCCCGAGGAAGCGACGCTGGGCGACGCCGGTCTGGGCTGGAGCAATTCGAGCTTTACCGGATTCGCCAACACGGCGAGCACATCCGGTCTGGAAGGCGCATGGACCACCAACCCGACGCAATGGGACAACGGCTATCTTGAACTGCTGCTGAACCATGAGTGGGAAATCAAGAAATCGCGCGCAGGGGCGTTCCAGTGGGAACCCGTCAACCTGCCCGACGAATTGAAGGTGCCGGACGCCAGCGATCCTTCGATCAAGCACAACCCGATCATGACCGATGCCGACATGGCCATGAAGGTTGACCCGATCTACCGCGAGATCGTGGAGCGGTTCTACAAGGATCCTGCCTATCTGGCGGAAACATTCTCGCGGGCGTGGTTCAAGCTGACGCACCGGGATATGGGGCCAAAGGTCAACTATTACGGGCCGCATGTGCCTGCCGAAGATCTGATCTGGCAGGATCCGGTGCCCGCGGGCAACACCGACTATGACGTGGCTGCCGTGAAGGAAAAGATCGCGAACAGCGGTCTGAGCGCTGCCGACATGCTGACCACCGCATGGGACAGTGCCCGCACGTATCGCGGGTCGGACAAGCGCGGCGGGGCCAATGGTGCCCGCATCCGTCTGGCACCGCAAAAAGACTGGGCAGGCAACGAACCTGACCGTCTGGCACGGGTGCTGGATGTTCTTGGCCCCATCGCCGATGCAACCGGCGCGTCGCTTGCCGACGTGATCGTTCTGGCCGGCAACGTGGCGCTTGAGCAGGCGATCAAGGCGGGCGGATACGCCGTCGAGGTGCCTTTTGCGAAAGGCCGTGGCGATGCCACAGCCGAGCAGACCGACGCCGACAGCTTTGACGATCTGGAGCCTGTGGCCGACGGCTTCCGCAACTGGATGAAGGAAGGCGTTTCCGTACGCTCGGAAGAGCTGTTGCTGGATCGTGCGCAGTTGCTGGGGCTGACCGGTCCCGAAATCACCGTTCTGGTTGGCGGCATGCGGGTTCTGGGCACCAACTACGGCGGCTCCAAGCATGGTGTGTTCACAGATCGCGTGGGAGCGTTGACCAACGACTTCTTCGTGAACCTGACCGACATGGCCTACACGTGGCACGCGTTGGACGACAACGGCAACTACGAGATGCGGGACCGCAAGTCCGGTGCGGTAAAGTGGACAGCCACAAGTGCCGATCTGGTATTTGGCTCAAACTCGATCCTGCGCGCCTATGCCGAAGTTTACGCCCAAGACGACAACGGCGAAAAGTTCGTGCGCGATTTCGTCGCCGCATGGACCAAGGTGATGAACGCAGACCGCTTCGATCTGGCGGCCTGATAGACAGACGTCCGGGCGGTTAGGTCCGCCCGGACGTTTCTAATGACGCGGGAACGGTTGTTTTTGTGTGCCACATTATGGCCACGATTGTCCGCGCAATGCTGCTTCGACGCAGAAAAACTGCTGCATTTTCAGCGCTCCCATGTATTAATCAGAGTGAAGCGAGTTTTCGAAACCTTTTTCTTGTCATAGTTTAACCAATCTCGGATGTAAGTCTTCAAGATATTGAAAAGGCATTTGACTTTGGCACGAGGGTGCACCGGTCACCGGGTGCCGGGCATACTGGCGGTCAAGACATGAAGTTTACGAACAAGATCCACTGGTTCCAGACGTTTACCTTATTGCTTTGCCTTGGTCTGACCTATGCGTCCTTTGCGTTGGTTCACAGTATCGCACAAAACAGGTCGGAAGAGAATTTTCAGGTGCTTGTCGATCAGGGGATGAACTCTCTTGGAAAGCGGGCCGATGAGTACAGGCGTACGCTTGACGGCGTGTCGGGGCTGGTGCTGGCCTCGGACGAGGTTACTGGCGGCGATATGGCAAGCTACGCAAACGCGCTTGATATAGACGACAACGTCTTTGCGATTGACGCCGTCGGATTTGCAAGGGTCACGACGCTCGAAACAGGTGACACGCAGGGAGGCTATCAGGTCGAGCTTCTGGCACCCGTAACAGGGCATGAAAAACTCGTGTCGTTGAATTTTGCGCAATTTCCGGCCATCATGGACGCGGCAGAGGACGCGCGCGAAACAGGCAGGGTCGAATCCGCGTTTGTCCCCGCAGAGATCAACGACAAGGACTACCGGCAGGTCATGCTGCTGCGACCCGTCTACCGTGATGCTGCAGGGGCCACGGCAAATGGAGATACGGCTGGCGCATTCCTTGGTTTCAGCTTTGCGCTGTTGAACCTGGACCGGACGTTTACAAAACTGACACCGTCGCACGGCACGCTGATCACCTTGGATGTGGCTTTCGCCGATCCTGCAATGGCGGGGGCTGTGACGGAAACCGGGACGGAAACTGCGCAAAACCGCGCGCTGTTCACCACGCTAAAGACCATCCCGGTGTATGGGACAACCCTGGATCTGTTCTGGCGCAGCACACCGCGTTTTGAAGCGGTACAGCCGTTTCGTGCGCGATGGGTGGTGCTGTCGATGGGGCTGCTGATCACTGCGTTGATCTGTTCTATTCTCGGCGTCTTGATCAGGATGAACCAGACGGTCACAGCGCTGGTCGATCAGAGAACCCGTGATCTTGAGACGCAGGTCAAGGAAAAGCAGTCCATCCTCGAGAATGCGATGATGGCAATCATTTCGGTTTGCAAGGACGGCAAGATCATCCATGCCAACGGGGCAGGGCTTGCGTTGCTGAGCCCCGACAGCAAGGAGACATCTCTGGTCGGACAGTCGATCTGGGATCTTGTGCCGGACATTGATCTTGACGGGATCGCCATGTGGTCGAAGCTGCACATGCCAACACCCTTCGGCCCTGACAAGATCATCGAAGTCGAGAAAAACACCTGGGTCACTGCTGATGGCGAAGACCGCATCACCCTGCTGATGCGCGACATTACCGCGACCGAACACCATGCACAGACGCTGGCGGAGTCCGAGCAGCGCTGGAATCTTGCGCTCACCAGTGCGCAGATCGGAGTGTATGACCTTGATCTGCATAACGGCACGTCTGTCGTGTCCGATACCTGGCGCGAGACATTGAGGCTGAATCCTTGCGCGGATGAGCGCGATCCCTACCGTCACCAGATGCAGAATATCCACGCTGATGATCTGGATGGGCTGACACAGGCCCAAGCAGCCTGCATTTCTGGCGAGACGGAGAGGGCCGAAGCGAGCTTTCGCGTCAAGGTCGGTGAGAATGAATGGCGTTGGATCAAATCGAATGCCGTTGTGGTGGAGCGTATGCCCGATGGTACCGCCCTGCGGATGCTCGGTATCCAGGTCGACGTGACCGAGACGTTCAGACTGGAACAAATGAAACGCGATTTCGTGGCGACCGTCAGCCACGAACTGCGCACACCGCTGACGTCCATCAAAGGCGCGCTCAGTCTGCTCGACATGCAGTTGAAAGACGATGCTGGCGAGCCTACCAAGCGCTTGATTCAGATCGCCAGCTCAAATTCGGACCGCCTGTCCTCGCTGGTGAATGACATTCTTGATATTGAAAAGATGCGTTCGGGGAGCATGACCTACACTGCCAAAATGGAAAAGCTGTGCTCCATCATGGACATGGCGAGCGATCAGGTCGAAACCTATGCCTCGCAATGGCAGGTCGATATTGACGTTTCCGCACCGCAAGGCGATCACGACATCTGGACCGACAAAAAGCGGATCATGCAGGTGTTGGCCAATCTTCTGTCGAACGCCTGCAAGTTCGCCGACACGGGCACAACGGTCAGGTTATCCGCAGAGGTGCTAGAGGATTGCGCGCGCATATCGGTGAGCAATCGCGGGCCAGGCATTCCGCAGTCGTTTCGCAGTCAGATCTTCCAACCGTTTTCACAGGCCGACACCTCAGAGACGCGCCAGCGCGGCGGCACGGGGCTGGGGCTGAACATATCGCGGTTGCTGGTCGAGGCGATGGGCGGCACCATCGGATTTGAAAGTGAACCCGGACAAGAGACGGTGTTCTGGTTTACCTGCCCGTTGACAGAGCCCGCATCGGTCGAAATAGCGGCATAATTGCCGGCAAATGCCTGCTTCCGACGTAATAAATGACATAGCAAAAGCCGAATTCGCTTTTCCAGGACGCATTTTCGCCTATGGCCCCTTGCAGGCTCTGGTTCTTTGGGTCGGTTTGGGCGATGATCCGCCGTATATCATTTCTGTTCGGAAGGCGTAACATATGAAGAGTTCAATTTGGGTCATGGTAACGGCTGGCGCGCTGCTCGCAGGCTGTACCGACATGCCGACCCAGACAAATATCACCGAGAGCGGGTTTATTCGCGAATTGCCCGAAGGGGTTCTGACGCTTGCCGCGACCAACCAGAACCTGAATGCCGTGCGCATCGATCAGGCGACGGGATGCTACGAATATGAATACCGTGGCCCCGTCGAGACGACGTTCCTGCCTCTGCGCTCCGACGCTGGCAACCCGATCTGTTCACGCGCCCAAGATGTTGTCGCCGTCACCGGGTAGGCGTCAAAAGCAAAACTGCCGGCGCTTGGCCGGCAGTTTTTTTCAAATTAGAAATCAAGATGTCGCAGTGATCCGATCTTCCGGCGGATAAAGATGTGCCGTCGATCCGGTTTCCACATTTTCGTACAGAATGTTGATATGGGCCATCACCATACGCACACAACCGGAGCTTGCGCGCCCGCCGATTGATTGTGGGCTGGGTGTCCCATGGATCCGCAGATAGGTGTCACGGCTTCCGACAAACAGATACAGCGCACGCGACCCCAGCGGGTTCGATGGTCCTGCGTCCATGCCGTCTGCGTGCTGTTCGTAAAGCTCAGGGTCACGCGCGATCATGTTCTTGGTCGGCGTCCATGTCGGCCACTTCGCTTTGCGACGGATCGTGTAGGTACCGGGCTCGTACAGGTTCCCTTTGGCAATCGCCACGCCGTAGCGCATCGCAGTACCGTCTTCACGGATGTGATAGATATATCGGGCAACGGCATCAACATGAACTGATCCGGGGGTCAGTCCGGGGTTTGCCTCGACCAAACGCGGCATGAAACGCGCATTGATGCCCCAAGGGTTCGACGTCGATGGATCAAAGCCGGCCGGGGTCACTTGCGCATCCCATGCGTCCCATTTCGAGCGGTCAGATGTTGCGGCCGAGGCG
>JAGXHB010000056.1 GCA_024636425.1 Roseobacter sp. | reverse complement strand
CGCAAGGAGGCAGAGGATACCCTGACCCTTCTGGCTGCTGCGCGGGTTGCCGAAGAAGACCTTGATGCCCAGTTGGCCGCTGCCCTTGCCGACGCGGAACAGCTTGAGACGACGGCGGAGGATCGTGACGCCCTGCGTGCGCAACTGGCAGATGCGCTTGCCGCAAAGCGTGCCGCTGAAACGCAGGCCGAGACAGCAATGACGGATGCAGAGCGGCAGGCCGCGTTGCTGGCCGCAGCGCGGTCTTCCCTGTCCGAGGAAGAAGCCGCGAGTGCTGCTGCACAGCGTCAGACCGAGCTTTTGAACCAGCAGGTCGCCGCCTTGCGCGGTCAGCTTGGCGATCTGCAGGCGCTTCTGGATGACGCGGTTGCGCGCGACGCGGCCCAACAGGTGCAACTGCAATCGCTTGGGTCCGATCTGAACACGGCGCTTGCGCGCGTCGCTGCCGAAGAACGCCGCCGTGCCGAACTGGAAGCGGCAGAGCGTGCCCGCCTTGAGGCGGAAACAAAAAACCTGGAGCAGTACCGCTCGGAATTCTTTGGCCGTCTACGTGATCTGCTGGGCACACAAGACGGCGTGCGGATCGAAGGCGACCGCTTCGTTTTCTCATCCGAGGTGCTGTTCCCGCCGGGAGAGGCGACATTGTCAGCCGAGGGCAGAACAGAAATCGCCAAGGTCGCGGCGATCCTGCGCAATGTTGCGGCGGACATCCCGCCCGAGATTGACTGGGTCATCCGCGTTGACGGTCACACCGACAACCAGCCGCTGTCAGGCTTGGGGCAGTTTGCCGACAACTGGGAGCTAAGCCAGGCGCGGGCGCTTTCGGTGGTAAAGCATATGATCAACGCACTTGGCATCGCGCCGGGCAGGTTGGCTGCGAACGGTTTTGGGGAGCACCAGCCGATTGCGACAGGCAATTCCGAAGCCGCCCGTGCGCAAAACCGCAGGATCGAACTTAAGTTTACCGAGAAATAGGCTATTTGATCGTCAGGGGAACCGTTTTTTCGCTGATGATCTGCAGCCCTCTGATCAGCGTGACAAGGCCGGTGTAGTCTCCGGGGGGCCACGCACCGCGCCGCTTTTTGCCTATTGCACGGAACGATTGGGCCTGCGCGCGGGTCAAGGTGACATCATCCGCGATCACCATGCCGTCGGGACCAGTGATCGACAGGTTGATGATGTCGTCAGGCTGGCTGCCGAACATATATCCCCAGATAACCAGTGCCGGTGCATCGGTGGAGAGGGTCGGGCTGCTGGCGGTGCCGGCCTTGATCGCATTGTATTCAGGCACGGCGTCCGAAAACCCTGCGCCGATCAACCCCCCACCAAGATAGGCGGGGCGGTCCTTCCACAAATTACTGTCGCCGGGTGTTTCACAGGTGGTCTGGCCATCGGGATCGAAGGGATCGACCACCTGACCGTCCTTGCGCACCGAAAGATGTAGATGCGGGAACGCGGCCTTGCCCGATTGACCGACAAAACCGAGCGCCTGCCCCTCGGAAACCTGCTCGCCCGATGCGACTTGCACCGACCCGTTCTGAAGGTGGCAATACTGTGTTTCCCATCCATCGCCATGATCGATCACAACGCCATTCCCGCATTCACGCCCGTCGATGCCGGCGGCTGTATCGTCGGAATAGCCCAAGTCGTTCATCCCGTCGCGTACGCCCTTAACACGGCCAGCGGCACTTGCGATCACAGGGATATTGTTGCCAATCATGGCGCGGTTGGGCAACGCAAAGTCGGTGCCCTTGTGGCCGTCATAGGTCAGCGTTGAGCACTTGAAATCGGACGCACCCGAAGTGGGGTCACTGTCCACATACTGCTGGATATAGCATGTGTCGTTCAGATCGCAGTCGATGGGGAGCGAAATTGAAAAACCCTCTGCCAGCAGGGGGCTGGCAAAGGGCAGGGCGAGGACAAATGCCCCACCGGTTAGCTTCATTCGGCGGTCAGAAGCGGTGGTTTGTTCCCGGTCAACTTGGGATTGTCACTGCTCAGGACCGTCAGATCCAGCTCGCCTTTTTTGACACCGACCTTAACAACCCCACCTTTGGCAAGCTTGCCAAACAGCAGTTCTTCGGCCAGCGGCTTCTTGATGTGTTCCTGGATCACACGCCCTAGAGGACGCGCGCCCATTTTTTCATCATAGCCTTTGTCGGCCAGCCATTCTGCGGCTTTGGGTGTCAGTTCGATCGTGACGTTGCGGTCCATCAACTGTGCTTCAAGCTGGAGCACGAATTTTTCGACCACGCGCATGATGACTTCCTTGGGCAGCGGCGCAAAGCTGATCACCGCGTCCAGACGGTTGCGGAATTCCGGCGTGAATGTCCGCTCGATCGCGGCGGTGTCTTCCCCTGTGCGACGGTCGCGGCCAAAGCCGATGGCTTCCTTCGCCTGCTCGGACGCCCCGGCGTTCGAGGTCATGATCAACACCACGTTGCGGAAATCGACAGTCCGGCCATTGTGGTCGGTCAGCCGCCCGTGGTCCATCACCTGCAACAGGATGTTGTAGACGTCAGGGTGCGCCTTTTCCATCTCGTCCAGCAGCAACACGCAGTGCGGATGCTGGTCAACGCCGTCGGTCAGCATGCCGCCCTGATCAAACCCGACATAGCCAGGAGGGGCACCGATCAGGCGCGAGACAGCGTGCTTTTCCATGTACTCGGACATGTCAAAGCGCAGCAATTCCACACCAAGCTGATCGGCAAGCTGCTTGGCAACTTCGGTTTTACCCACACCGGTCGGACCGGCAAAGAGGTAGTTGCCGATGGGCTTTTCCGGTTCCCGCAGACCGGCACGGGCCAGCTTGATCGCCGAGGCCAAGGCGTCGATTGCCTTGTCCTGCCCAAAGACCACCCGCTTGAGCGACGCTTCGAGATCCTTGAGGATGACGACATCGTCCTTCGACACATTCTTGGGTGGAATGCGCGCGATCTTGGCAACCACAGCCTCGACCTCCTTGGTGCCGATTGTCTTGCGGCGCTTGGACGCGGCGACCAGATGCTGGGCTGCACCCGCCTCGTCGATCACGTCGATCGCGCTGTCGGGCAGCTTGCGGTCGTTGATATAGCGGTGTGCCAGTTCAACGGAGGTGCGGATCGCGTCGGCTGTATATTTGACCGAGTGGTGATCCTCGAAGTAAGGCTTGATCCCGCGCAGAATTTTCACCGCATCCTCGACCGACGGCTCGTTGACGTCGATTTTCTGGAAACGACGCGCAAGAGCGCGGTCTTTCTCGAAATGCTGGCGGAATTCCTTGTAGGTTGTCGACCCCATGGTACGCAGCTTGCCACCGGCAAGGGCAGGTTTCAGCAGGTTGGACGCATCCATGGCACCGCCCGATGTTGCCCCGGCACCGATAACGGTGTGGATCTCATCGATGAACAAGACGGCGTTCTTGTGTTCTTCGAGTTCAGTCACGACCGCTTTCAGGCGTTCTTCGAAATCACCGCGGTAACGTGTGCCGGCCAGAAGGGCACCCATGTCGAGCGAGTAGATGGTTGTTTCCGACAGTACTTCGGGAGTTTCCCCCGCCACGATCTTGCGCGCAAGCCCTTCGGCGATGGCGGTCTTGCCGACACCGGGGTCACCCACCAGCAGCGGGTTGTTCTTGCGGCGGCGGCACAGCACCTGAATGCAGCGTTCCACTTCGGAATCGCGGCCGATCAGGGGGTCAATGTCGCCTTCGCGGGATTTGGCGTTCAGGTCGACGCAGTATTTGGCCAGCGCGGATTCCTTTTTGTCGCCATCTGTGACCCCTTTGGTTTCCTCCTCGTGTTCGGGCGCGCCCGAAACTGAGCGGGGTTCGCCATATGCCGGATCCTTGGCGACGCCATGCGCGATGTAGTTCACGGCATCGTAGCGCGTCATGTCCTGCTCCTGCAGGAAATAGGCGGCGTTGCTTTCGCGTTCGGCAAAGATCGCGACCAGCACATTTGCCCCGGTCACTTCGGTGCGTCCGGACGATTGCACGTGGATTGCGGCACGCTGAATGACGCGCTGGAAGGCCGCGGTCGGCACGGCTTCGGAACCGTCGATGTCGGTGACCAGATTGCTCAGATCCTCGTCGACGAATTCAACCAAAGTATCGCGCAGCTCTGACAGATCGACAGAGCACGCCTTCATCACTTGGACCGCGTCGGGTTCATCAATGAGGGCCAGCAACAAATGTTCGAGCGTTGCAAACTCGTGACGCCGCGCGTTGGCCAAAGCCAGGGCGGAGTGGATTGCTTGTTCAAGTGTAGACGAGAATGAAGGCACGGGCGTGCTCCTTTTCGATCTGTGCCGGTTCGGGAACCCGAAATAGGGAGCGCCGAAGCCGAACATGGCCTCATAGTATTAGAGTTTGGTTGATCATGGCACAGCTTCAAGTTTTTTCTGCAATATCTTCGTCACATTTATCGTGAACGAAGATTTTCGGCCATGATTGCGGCGCTCAGAATTTGTCTTTGCGCGCGCGGATTTCGGCAAACACGTCTGTGTCGGTGGCGTTTTCCATCCCAAGTTGCGAACGGATGCCGGGATCGGCGGGACGCAAGAAAGGATTCGTTTGAAGTTCCAATGAAAGCGTCGAGGGAACGGTTGGCTTGCCATGCTTGCGAGCCTGATCGATCTCTCTTGAACGAGATATAAGCGCCGCGTTCTCAGGATCAACCGTCAGTGCAAATTTTGCATTGGATTGGGTGTATTCATGGCCGGAACAGACGGTCGTTTCCTCTGGCAGCTTCATCAGCTTCTGCATGCTGTCCCACATCTGGGAGGGCGACCCTTCAAACAGACGCCCGCAGCCAAGCGCCATCAGGCTGTCGGCGGTGAACACCGTATCGGCATCCGGCACGTAAAGCGCGATATGCCCGACAGTGTGGCCGGAAACATCCATGACCTTGACGTCATGATCGCCGAACTGGAACGTCTCGCCCTCCATCAGGGCTTGATCCAGCTTTGGCAGGCGGTGGCTGTCGGCCTTGGCCCCATAGATGCGCGCCGGATGCTCGGCAATCAGGTCGGGGACGCCCTGAATGTGGTCGGGGTGGTGATGCGTCAGCCAGATGTCGGTCAGCGTCCAGCCCAGTTCATTCAGTTTTGCTGAAATTGGCGCGGCTTCGGGCACGTCGATCAAGGCAACCTTGCCGCTTTGCCGGTCGCGCAGCAGGAAGGCGTAGTTGTCAGACAGGCATGGGATAGTGACGAGATCGAAGGGCATGGGAAAGCTTCCTGTCTGGTTGGTCCGAGCCTGTTGGCCCGCGGATCTAGAAAGGCTAACGCGCCCGACCATAGGCTGCAAACGGGTTTCACGGTGCCAACGCTCTTTTGCGCCGCGTTCGTTTGGACTAAGGTCAGGGGGAACAGGCGGCAAAAGGCCCACCCGATGCATCTGGATGTGCAAGACCTGCGCAACTTCTATTATCGCAGCGCCCTTGGGCGTGCCGCGCAGCTTGCCCTACGCAGCCGCATGCTGGAGGTTTGGCCAGAAGCCAAAGGGCAGACCGTTGTGGGCTTCGGCTTTGCCGCGCCCCTGCTGCGCCCCTATCTGGCGGATGCCCGCCGTGTGATGACGCTGATGCCCGGCCCCCAAGGAGTCATGCCGTGGCCCGCCGGTATGGCAAACACCTCGGTCCTGACCGAAGAAACGCTTTGGCCGATCGAGACGGGACATGTGGACCGGCTGGTGCTGCTGCATGGGCTTGAGACATCGGACCGGCAGGGAGATCTGCTTGAGGAATGCTGGCGCGTGCTGGGGCCGGGGGGCAGGGCGCTTTTCATCGTACCCAACCGTGCAGGGTTCTGGGCGCGGCGTGACATCACGCCGTTCGGATATGGCAGACCCTATTCGCCGGGCCAGCTTGAGACGCAGTTGCGCAAACATCAGTTCCTGCCGGAGCGACAGCTTGGTGCGCTCTACCAGATGCCATCCTCGCGGCGGGTGTTCATGCGGTCGGGCAAACTGTTCGAGAAGATCGGGCGACACATGCCCACCATGATGGCCGGAGGTGCGTTCATGGTCGAAGTGACCAAACTGGTGTACCCGCCGAAGGGCAAAGTGTCGCGGGCCCCGGCCAGACGCTCCATCCGGATGCTGGAAGGGGTGGGGGCCAGCGCCCCCAAGCCCGTATGAAGGTCGTGCCCCTTTGTTAACACACTGTTAAGAATCGCTTGCAGGTGCGAAGGTGCGTTCAGGCGGTGGCGACGGATTGATTCAAAAAGGGTCAAAGCGTCGCAGATCAAAGCGCCTTTGGAAATAAGGACAGGTTTAACGGCAATCGGT
The DNA here is from genome assembly GCA_024636425.1 of Roseobacter sp. GTDB lineage: Bacteria > Pseudomonadota > Alphaproteobacteria > Rhodobacterales > Rhodobacteraceae > Sulfitobacter. The sequence continues at coordinate 14,130 of JAGXHB010000056.1, read as the reverse complement.
CACTATACAATGTTGCGGCAGACGAACCTGTCTGCTACATCCGCCCTGATTTAGACGTCTTGGGTAAATTCAAGCCGCGCCAACACCCCGGTGACGCGATGTTTTCGCTTATCCGGCACTGACGTACGAGAGGATGGACGTGTCCGAAACAGCATCGATCTCTGCAGGCATCGCAAACCGTTATGCGACTGCCGTGTATGAATTGGCCCAAGAGGCCAAGACCCTTCCAAAGATCGAAAAAGATCTTGATGCGCTCAAGGCCGTCATGGCTGACAGCGAAGACTTCCGCGACCTGATCCATTCGCCTATCTACACGCGCGAACAGCAGGCTGCGTCGATCAAGGCCATTGCCGCCAAGATGGACCTGAGCGACACAATGTCCAAAACTCTTGAACTGATGGCAAACAAGCGCCGTCTGTTCGTTCTGCCCCAGCTGATCGAAAAACTGCGTTTGATCATCGCTGAGGAAAAAGGCGAAGTCACTGCAGACGTGATTTCGGCCAAGGCGCTGACAAAGGCGCAATCTGACAAATTGTCCAAGTCGCTTGCTGCGACCACAGGCAAGAAAGTTTCGTTGAATGCGACCGTTGATGAATCCCTCATCGGCGGTCTTGTTGTCAAAGTGGGCTCCAAGATGATCGACACGTCGATCCGTGCAAAGCTCAATTCCCTCCAGAATGTAATGAAAGAGGTCGGATAAATGGGTATCCAAGCTGCAGAAATTTCTGCGATCCTGAAAGACCAGATCAAGAACTTTGGTCAAGAAGCAGAAGTCGCCGAAGTTGGCCGCGTTCTTTCCGTCGGTGACGGCATCGCGCGCGTTCATGGTCTGGACAACGTTCAGGCCGGCGAAATGGTCGAATTCCCCGGCGGGATCATGGGCATGGCCCTGAACCTCGAAACCGACAACGTCGGTGTGGTTATCTTCGGCTCCGACCGCGACATCAAGGAAGGCGACATCGTCAAGCGCACCAACTCCATCGTGGACGTGCCGATCGGCGACGGCCTGCTGGGTCGTGTTGTTGACGGTCTTGGCAACCCCATCGACGGCAAAGGCCCCATCGCATCCACCGAGCGTGGTCTTGCGGACGTCAAAGCACCCGGCATCATCCCGCGTAAGTCGGTGCATGAGCCAATGGCGACCGGCCTGAAATCCGTTGACGCGATGATCCCCGTTGGCCGTGGCCAGCGCGAATTGATCATTGGTGACCGTCAGACAGGTAAAACAGCCGTCGCGCTTGACGCGATGCTGAACCAGCAGCAGGTCAACGCCGCCGCCGGTGATGATGAGAGCAAGAAGATGTACTGCGTGTACGTCGCGATCGGTCAGAAACGTTCGACAGTTGCTCAGCTGGTCAAAAAGCTGGAAGAAACCGGCGCGATCGAATACTCCATCGTTGTTGCCGCCACCGCGTCCGAGCCTGCGCCGATGCAGTATCTCGCGCCTTATTCCGCGACAGCCATGGCGGAATTCTTCCGCGACAACGGCCGTCATGCGCTGATCGTCTATGACGATCTGTCCAAGCAGGCTGTGTCCTACCGTCAGATGTCGCTGTTGCTGCGTCGTCCACCCGGACGTGAAGCTTATCCCGGTGACGTTTTCTATCTGCACTCCCGCCTGCTTGAGCGTTCCGCGAAACTGGGTGATGCGGCTGGGAACGGTTCGCTGACGGCGCTGCCGATCATCGAAACCCAAGGCGGTGACGTTTCGGCGTTTATTCCGACAAACGTGATTTCGATCACCGACGGTCAGATCTTCCTCGAAACTGAATTGTTCTATCAGGGTATCCGCCCTGCCGTGAACACCGGTCTGTCGGTGTCGCGTGTTGGTTCGTCCGCTCAGACCAAGGCGATGTCCTCCGTTGCCGGCCCGGTCAAGCTGTCGCTGGCCCAGTACCGCGAAATGGCGGCCTTTGCTCAGTTCGGTTCCGATCTCGATGCCTCCACCCAGCAGTTGCTGAACCGTGGTGCGCGCCTGACAGAGCTGATGAAGCAGCCCCAGTATTCGCCGCTGACCAACGCTGAAATCGTCTGCGTGATCTATGCGGGTACAAACGGCTACCTCGACAAGATCGCCGTCAAGGAAGTCGGCCGTTTCGAAGCAGGCCTGCTGGCGCATCTGCGCAGCAAGCATGCTGACCTGATGGCAGACATCACCAACAACGACCGCAAGGTGAAGGGTGAGCTGGAAGACCAGATCAAAGCTGCCATCGATTCTTTCGCCGCTGACTTCGCTTAAGGGAGGGAAGGCACATGCCAAACCTCAAGGACCTAAAAAACCGGATCGCGTCGGTGAAGAACACCCGCAAGATCACGAAGGCCATGCAAATGGTTGCCGCGGCGAAGCTTCGCCGCGCGCAGGAAGCTGCCGAGCAGTCACGCCCCTACACAGAGCGTTTCAACGCTGTGATGTCGCGGCTGGCGGCGTCGGTCGGTGGATCTGACTCCGCCCCCAAGCTGCTCAGCGGTACAGGGTCGGACAAGGTGCATCTGCTGGTCGTGATGACCGCTGAACGTGGTCTGTGCGGTGGTTTCAACGCCAACATCGCAAAGCTTGCCAAAGTCCATGCCCGCCGCCTGATCGCCGAGGGCAAGGAGGTCAAGATCCTGACCGTTGGTAAGAAAGGGCGCGACAGCATCCGTCGCGACTTTGCCAAGAACATCGTGGGTCACGTTGACCTGACGGATGTCAAACGTATCGGCTATGCCGATGCGCAAGGCATCGCGAAGGATGTGCTTGGCCGTTTTGACGCGGGTGAATTCGACATTGCCACGATCTTTTACGCAAAGTTCGTGAACGTCGTCAGCCAGACCCCAACGGCTCAGCAGATCATTCCGGCATCTTTCGACGCGGAAGAAGGCAAGGACGACGCATCGACCTTGTTCGACTACGAACCCAGCGAAGAAGGTATTCTGGCCGATCTGCTGCCGCGTGGCGTCGCAACGGCGATCTTCTCGGCATTGCTGGAAAACGCGGCCTCTGAACAGGGTGCCCGGATGTCGGCAATGGACAACGCGACGCGCAACGCGGGTGAGATGATCGAAGATCTGACCATCGAGTATAACCGTTCGCGTCAGGCCGTTATCACCAACGAGCTGATCGAAATCATTTCCGGCGCGGAAGCGCTGTAAGGTATTGGAGAAAAACGACATGGCAAATGCAGTCGGCAAAATCACACAAGTCATCGGCGCTGTCGTCGATGTGCAGTTCGAGGATCACCTGCCGGAGATCCTGAACGCGATCACAACGGAGAACCATGGCAAGCGCCTGATCCTCGAAGTGGCGCAGCACCTTGGCGAAAACACAGTGCGCACCATCGCGATGGACGCCACCGAAGGTCTGGTTCGCGGTCAGCGCGTCGAAGACACAGGCGCGCCGATCTCGATCCCCGTGGGGAACGCCACCTTGGGTCGCATCATGAACGTCGTGGGCGAACCCATTGACGAAAAGGGCGAAATCAACTCGGACGAGCGCCGCTCGATCCACGCAGACGCACCAGAGTTCGCCGAGCAGTCCACGACATCCGAAGTGCTGGAAACCGGCATCAAGGTGATCGACCTGCTGGCACCTTATGCCAAGGGTGGTAAAATCGGTCTCTTCGGCGGTGCCGGCGTTGGCAAGACTGTTCTGATCATGGAACTGATCAACAACATTGCCAAGGTACACTCGGGCTATTCGGTTTTCGCCGGTGTGGGCGAGCGTACGCGTGAGGGCAATGACCTTTACCACGAGATGATCGAATCCAACGTTATCAACCCCGATGACCTTGAGAAATCGCAGGTTGCGCTGGTGTACGGCCAGATGAACGAACCTCCCGGAGCGCGTATGCGTGTTGCCCTGACCGGTCTGACATTGGCCGAACAGTTCCGCGACCAGTCCGGTACAGACGTTCTGTTCTTCGTCGACAACATCTTCCGCTTTACGCAGGCGGGTTCCGAGGTTTCGGCTCTGCTCGGTCGTATTCCATCGGCGGTGGGCTATCAGCCGACACTGGCGACAGACATGGGCCAGATGCAGGAACGGATCACATCGACCAAATCCGGTTCGATCACATCGGTGCAAGCCGTCTACGTTCCTGCGGATGACCTTACCGACCCCGCACCTGCGACATCGTTTGCGCACCTTGACGCGACAACCGTTCTGGACCGTTCGATCTCGGAAAAGGGTATCTACCCTGCCGTTGATCCGCTCGGCTCCACCTCGCGTCTGATGGATCCGGGCATTGTTGGCGAAGAGCATTACAACGTTGCGCGCGACGTTCAGGGTGTTCTGCAGCGCTACAAGTCGCTTCAGGACATCATCGCGATCCTCGGCATGGACGAACTGTCCGAAGACGACAAGCTGGCCGTGGCCCGTGCGCGCAAGATCGAACGCTTCCTGAGCCAGCCTTTCGACGTTGCGAAAGTGTTTACAGGTTCCGACGGCAAGCAGGTTCCGCTGCTGGAGACGATCCAGTCCTTCAAGGCGGTTGTAGCCGGTGAATATGACCACCTGCCCGAAGGTGCCTTCTACATGGTTGGCGGCATCGAAGAAGTGAAGGCGAAAGCCGAAAAAATGGCGGCGGACGCCGCTTAAGGAGCACTGACAATGGCAGACACAATGCAATTCGACCTCGTCTCGCCCGAGCGGCGGCTGGCCTCGATGCAGGTGACCGCCGTTCAGATTCCGGGTGCGGATGGGGACATGACGGCGATGCCTGATCATGCCCCCACCATCACCACGCTGCGCCCCGGTGTGCTGCGTGTGGAAGGTCCGGAAGGCGAAGCTGAATATGTGGTTACCGGTGGCTTCGCCGAGATTTCGGCGGATGGTGTGTCGGTTCTGGCCGAACGCGCCATTCCACGGCAGGACATGACCCAAGATCATCTGGACGAAATGATGGAGGAGGCAAAGACCATGTACTCTTCCGCCAAAGAGAACTTCGTGAATGAACCCGGCCCCGTGGATGACGCAGCCAAGCTGTTGTCCGACATGGTTGCCATGGGAGATCAGATCGGACTGTCGAGCAAGCAGCCCAACCTCTGACATTTCATCCACCGTTCGGTAAAAAGGCCTCGCATTGCGGGGCCTTTTCCATTTCAATACACGTCAAGGTTCGGATAAGCCATAAGTCTTAACAGTGACAGGATAATTTCGATCAATGAAGCGGATGAACGGGAACATCGTTGGGGTTGAAAGCGGTGAAACCGTCCTCTTTTCGGATTTTGAAGATGGCGGCGAGATGTGGACAGGAACCGGACAGCGTGAGCGCCGCCGCCGGATCGAATTTTCCGAAGCATTCAAGGAAGCGCCAACGGTGCAAGCATCGCTTGCGCTATGGGATGTGGACAACGCGACGGTCATGCGCGCAGACCTGAGGTCTGAAAACGTGGCCGCAGACGGATTTGATCTGGTGTTTCGCACATGGGGCGACACGCGTATCGCGCGTGTCAGGATCGCCTGGATGGCAATCGGCCCGTTGGTTCAGGAAGAAGACTGGGACGTCTTCTAGGCGCGTTTCAGGGCTTGTACATGCCGTCGTAGATCGGTTCGAGCGTGTCTGCCTCGAACAGGGAGGAAACGGAGGTGCCGTTCCAGATGTTCAGGATCGCCTGGGCAAAGATGGGTGCGGTAGGGACGATACGGATGTTCGCGGCTTGCTTCACGGCTTCGGTCGGCTGAATGCTGTCGGTGATGACCAGCGATTTCATCACCGAATCCTTGATGCGCTGAACGGCAGGGCCGGACATCACACCGTGGCTGATATAGGAGTGTACTTCTTTAGCACCGGCTTCCATCAATACTTCGGCGGCTTTGCACAGCGTACCAGCGGTGTCGCAGATATCGTCCACGATCAGGCACACCTTGTCGGTTACATCCCCGATCACTGTCATCTCGGACACTTCGCCCGCCTTTTCGCGCCGCTTGTCCACGATGGCGAGAGGGGAGTTTATCCGTTTGGCCAGCTCCCGCGCACGCGCAACACCGCCCACATCGGGGGATACGACCATCAGCTCGCCCATCCGGTCCTTGAATTCATTCTTGATGTCCAGCGCGAAAACCGGCGACGCATAGAGGTTATCGACCGGAATATCAAAAAAACCCTGAATCTGTGCCGCGTGCAGATCCATTGTCAGGATCCGCTCGATCCCGGTTCCGACCATCATGTTGGCAACCAGCTTGGCCGTGATGGGGGTGCGCGCCTTCGTGCGGCGATCCTGACGGGCATAGCCGAAGTAGGGCAGCACGGCTGTAACACGCGCCGCTGACGACCGGCGCAGGGCATCCGCCATGACGAGCAGTTCCATCAGGTTGTCATTCGCGGGGTTCGATGTTGGCTGCAGGATGAACATGTCTTCACCGCGCACATTCTCGAACACTTCGACAAAGATTTCGCCATCGTTGAACCGTTCAACCCGCGCATCGACCAGCCCGACATTGACCCCCCGGTGCAGCGACATGCGCCGTGCAATCGCTTTGGCCAGCGGCATGTTTGCATTGCCCGAGATCAGTTTGGGTTCAGATGTTTGTGCCATGTGCAAGGGGCTCCCGGTGCATAACATGTGACAGAATCGTGACGTTGACACCGCTTAGCACGGCCTTACGGTCACGCAAACCTGCACAAACCGGAACGGAGCGCCAAATGGCTCATATCGACTACTTTTTTGCGACACTGTCACCCTATGCCTATCTTGCGGGAAACCGGCTTGAGCAGATTGCGGGAAAACACGGTGCCACGATCACCTATAAGCCGTTTGATCTGATCACAGCGTTCAGCCGTACCGGCGGGCAGCCCCCCAAGGACCGGCATCCCAGTCGTCAGGAATACCGTGCCATGGAACTGACACGGCAGGCGAAAAAGCTGGGATTGCCGTTCAAGCTGCACCCTGCCCATTGGCCCACAAACGGCGCGCCGTCCTCCTATGCGATCATCGCGGCGCAGAACGAAGGCGGCGACGTCGGCAAGCTTTGCCAGCTCATCATGCAGGCCGTCTGGGCCGAAGACCGCGACATCGCACAAGATGACGTGGTGCGCGACTGTCTTGAGAAAGCGGGATTTGATCCAGAGCTTGCGGACAAGGGGCTGTTGCAGGGTGCCGACACCTATGCGCGCAATCTGGAAGACGCGGTCGAGCGGGGGGTGTTCGGCGCGCCGTTCTATATCGTCGACAGCGGTCAGAAGTTCTGGGGGCAGGACCGTCTAGAAGATCTGGACCTTCATCTGGCAGGTAAATTGTGACGTTGGAGACCTATTCGCGCAGCTTTGGTCACGGCCCTCGGCAGGCGTTGGCGATCCATTGCTCTCTCGCACATTCGGGCGCCTGGCGCGGTGTGGCCGAGGCTCTGAAGGATGATCTGACGCTTGTCGCCTATGATTTGCCCTCTCACGGGAAATCCGCAGATTGGGACGGGCAGGGCAATGTGCATGACGTCGCGACGGACATGGGCCGCGCCCTGCTAACGGAACCGATGGACATCATCGGACACTCTTTCGGGGCCACGGTCGGTCTGCGGCTGGCCATTGAAAACCCCGAACTTGTCCGGAGCTTGACGATGATCGAGCCGGTCTATTTTGCCGCCGCCGTTGTCGATGATCCTGACCGGGTCGCCGCTGCGGACCGCAACAGCCACGGGTTCAACGCAGCGCTTGAAAGAGGCGACAGGATGGAAGCCGCGCGGATCTTCAACACCGGCTGGGGGGATGGCAGTGGCTGGGACGCGACGCCGGAAAAGCTGCGTCAGTATATGGCGGACCGGATCCATTTTGTGCCCGCCAGCCAGCCGTTTCTACGCGATGACAGTGCAGGGCTTCTGGCCCCCGGCATGTTCGACCGTGCGGCAATGCCGGTGCTGTTGATGCAAGGGGCTACGTCGGGCGATATGGCCGATGCGATCAACACGTCACTGGCAAAACGCCTGCCCGATGTGACGCGGGTGTCCATCGCCGGGGCCGGGCATATGGCCCCGTTGACCCACCCCAAACCGGTCGCCGAGGAAATCCGCAGTTTCCTCAACAGAGCCGCTGGCTAGAAATGCGATAGAAACTGGTCGATCGCATCCTTGCCGATCGACCAGTCACAGACCAGCCGCGCGCCGATGTGCTCTTCGCTGTCCTCGCCTTCGAGCGTGCCGTTCCAGATATAATACTGCGCGCCTGCGTCCTTCATCTTTTGATGCACACCGCGCGGCCAGCTGGCAAAGATCATGTTGGCATCCGGACTGTGGAGGAAGGTCGCGCCCGCCTTGCGCAGACCATCCGCCAGATATGCCGCATTCTCATTAGCCTGCTGCGCCATCGTCACATAAAGATCATCCTGCATGTAGCCTGCCATCTGGGCCGACAGGAAACGGTGCTTGGAGAACAGATGTGCGCCGCGCTTGCGCCGGAGTTCAAATTCCCAAGCCTTGGCCGGGTCGAAGAACACCACCGCCTCCACGCCCATGCAGCCGTTCTTGGTTCCGCCAAAGCTGACGACATCAACACCCGCTTTCCAGGTCATCTCTGCGGGCGTGCAGCCCAATGCGACCATCGCATTGGCAAACCGCGCCCCATCCAGATGCAGCGGCAGACCGTAGTCTTTGGCCACAGCCGACAGCGCGTGGAGTTCGTCAAGGCTGTGGACCGTCCCGCGCTCCGTGACTTGCGTGATCGAGACCGGACCTCTTTGCGCGCCGTGGACATTGCCGTCGGCCTGCTGCTCGATGGCACGGCGCAAGGCGTCAGGCGTCATGCGGTCGTCGGTGTCGATCACTGTCAGCTTGGCAGCACCGGCATAGAATTCAGGCGCGTTACATTCATCCTGATTGATATGGGACGTCGTCGCGCAAAAGATCGTCTGCCAGGGCTGGGTATAGCACGCCAGCGCCAGCGCATTGGCCGCAGTACCTGTGGCCACCAGATAAACCGCCGCCTCCGGTGCCTCGAAAGCCGTGCGGATGGCGGCGCGGACCTCATCCATGATCGCGTCCTTGCCGTAGGGCATCGCGTGGCCTTCGTTGCCTTGCGCCAGCCGCGTCATGATCTGCGGATGAACAGGTCCGCCGTTGTCAGAGGCAAAAAACATCAGGTAGGCTCCTCGATAATATGGTCATCCCATTCTTCGAACGGGGTGTCGAATTCGGACACGGTGTCGTATTGCACCGAAACGCCGGCGGTGTGAACGCTCTCGGGGTCACCGCTGATCAGCGGGTGCCAGTCATAAAGCGGTTTGCCCAACCACAGCAGCCTGTAGGCGCAAGTCTGCGGCATCCAATAGGCATGGGTGTCCAGATTTTCGGGCTTCAGCACGATACAGTCGGGCACGAACTGGTGGCGGTTCTCGTAATGGGTGCAGCGGCAGGTCGCGTCGTCCAGCAGGCGGCAGGCCACGCGGGTCAGTGCGACTTCTTGCGTATCTTCGTCCTCAAGCTTGTTGAGACAGCATTTGCCGCAGCCGTCGCAGAGCGCCTCCCATTCGGCGGGTGACATCTTGCTCAGCGGCTTTTTCTCCCAGAAACGCGGGGCGAGGTTCTTGTCTGCGATAGGCTCGGTCATAGCGCCGCCAAAATGCTGCGGGCCTGCGCACTGTCGGCATCCATCTGGGTGATCAGGGTTTCCAGACTGTCAAACTTCTCTTCGCCGCGCAGATGTTCGACCAGCGCGACCGACAGGTGCTTGTCGTAGAGATACCCCTTGAAGTCGAAAAGAAACGTCTCGAGGTTGGCCTTATTCTCGCCAAACATCGGTCTCACCCCAAGGCTCGCCACTCCGTGGTAGCGGCCCGATTGCGGCCCCTCCAGCATATCGACCAGCACGGCATAGACCCCAAAGCGGGGCGGGTGCAGCCCGTCGATGGACATGTTGGCCGTGGGATAGCCAAGATCCCGCCCGCGCTTTTCCCCATGCTCGACCGGCCCGTCGATCCGGTGCCAATGCCCCAGCATTGCGGCGGCCTGACGGGGCTTTCCGTCGCTCAACGCGTTGCGGATCGCCGTCGAGGAGACTGTCTTGGGGCCTTGCGCCATCAGGGGGGCTATGGTCACGCCAAAGCCCATCTCCGCGCCGAACCCCAGCAACTGTTCGGCAGTGCCCTTGCGCGCCTTGCCGAAGCAGAAATCTGCCCCGACGACGACATGGCGCAAGCCAAGGCCGTCCTTCAATATCTGTTGCGCAAAATCACGCGGCGACAGACTGGCCATGGCAGCATCGAAGGGCAGCTCGTAAAGCTTTTCCACACCGATCTTTTCCAGCTGGTGCGCCCGCGCCTCGGTCCCCATCAACCGGAAGGGTGGCGCATCGGGGGCAAAATACTCGCGCGGATGCGGCTCGAAGGTGACGACTCCCAAGGGCGCGTCGGGGCAGGCCGCATGGGCCATATCGATGACAGAGCGGTGCCCGAGATGAACACCGTCAAAATTGCCAATCGCTGCCGAGGCACCCCGATCAGGATCAGCTACACTATGATAGTCGCGAAGGATTTCCATGGGCTTGGTGGTAGCCCTGTCTGCATCCGCTTACAAGCAGCCGACCCGCTTCTGTGGCTCAAAAATATGCCGGGGGGCGGCCCGTAAGGGCGGAAGGGCGGCTGGCCTCCAAAGCCAGCACCCAAATTCAGTCGAACTTGCGCGATGGTGCAAGCACAGTCGCTTCGCCAATCAGGACTTTCTTGCCCTTGACCGCACAGTGACAATCAAGTTTCACCCTGCGTTTGGAAAACTCGATCTCCGTCACCTTCACTTCGGCATAGACCAGATCACCGGGGCGCACAGGAGCCAGGAACTTGAGCGACTGGCCCATGTAAACGGTACCGTGGCCCGGCAACTGCTCACCGATGACGGCTGAAATCAGGCCCGCGGTCAGCATGCCATGCGCGATGCGGCCTTCAAAGATTGTGTCGCGGGCATAGTCGTCGTCCAGATGCACGGGGTTCCGGTCGGTCGAAACCTGCGCGAACATCTCGATGTCCTCGTCCGTCACGACCTTCTGAAGGTAGCGTGACATGCCGATTTCGATGTCTTCGATACAGATCGTTCCGCGCGGAAGATTATCCAACATGCTTCACCTTTCGAGTAATAAAGTGACGCGCCGAAGGGCGCTACGGAAACTTAATTACGCTGCGACTGCGAAAAGGCAAGTGAAAAGTGGGTCAGCGAAGATGCCCTATTGTATAGGTCGGTGACGACATTTCCTTTTCCAGATACCGGCTTAGCGCATCGGGATCCGGCTGACCCTTCGTCTTTGTTTCTTCTGCGGCAAGGCCGCCCGAGATAAAAAGCGAATCGATATCTTCGCCCATAGCTCCTCTGACGTCGGTCTGGATGCCGTCGCCAATCGCCAGAATATCACTGTCTGCAATGTCGCCGGCCACTGCAAAGAGCCGCCGCCGCGCCAGATCATAGATCGGCGGATGGGGTTTGCCGAAATAAAGGCTCTCGCCGCCCATTTCGGTATAGAGTGCGGCAACCGCGCCTGCGCACCATTCGCGCACATCGCCGCGATCCACCACGATATCGGGGTTGGCGCAAAGCAGTTTCAGCCCCTTCTGTTTGGCCAGAAGCAACTGCGGACGCAGCACGGACGGTTCGGCCATGGTGTCGAAGGGGCCTGTGCAAACAATCCCTTCGGCATCTTCCAGATCAACGCGGGTAATCTCGACGGGCTCTTCAAGGATGTCGATTTTGTTGTAGAAATCCTTGTCGCTGGGGTGGCCCAGATGCCAGACTTTGGTACCGACCGTGCCCCGGAACATCGCCGTGCGCGCAGAATCGCCCGAGGTTGCAATATCGTCCCAGGCATCTTCAGGGACGCCGAAATGCACCAGTTGCTGTTCTACGCCGTCGCGGGGGCGCGGGGAGTTCGTGACCAGGATGACTTTGCCGCCGCCTTTGCGGTAAGCCTGCAACGCAGTGACGGCATCGGGCAGTGCTTTGACCCCGTCATGGACACAGCCCCATAGGTCGACAAACAACGCCGCATAATTGTCGGAAACTTCAAACAGGTTGTCGATGATCTGGGTCATGTGGCGTGTCCATATGGGATAACTGTCAGGCCCCAAAGACCACAGGTGCGTCGAGGGGGCAACAGGAGGGGGCTCGGTCAGAAACCGTTGGGCAAAGAAAAAGGATCCCTTTGGCCAAGGGATCCTTTCGTTAGCGTCGCATCAGGCGTGCCTCAGACCTTGAGGTTGGGAATGATCTGCTTTTTGCGGCTCATGATGCCGGGCAGCACGACGGTGTCGCCTGTCACGGTCGCGCCAAAGCTTTTTTCAGCGATCGTTTTGGTCAGATCGTTGGGGATCAGCATCGTCGCTTCTTCGTTCAGGATGTCTACGACGAAAAGCAGCACCTGATCGGCCCCGTCTTCCTGTGCAACGGCAGGCATCGCGGCCATCAGCGCATCCTTGCGGTCAAGGATCGACTTGGGCGACGTGGTTTCCAGAACCGACACGCGGAACTGCTTGCCGTCCAGTTCGTATTCCTTGCTGTCCATGCGCAGCAACGCCGCTTCGGAGAAGGAGGAGACGTCCGATTTTGCCGCAAACATCTGGGCTGCAAACTCGGGAATGTCGATGTCGAGCTCTTTGGCCAGCGCCCATGCGATCGCCTTGTCTTCCTGCGTTGTGGTGGGGCTGCGGAATTCCAGCGTGTCCGACAGGATGCAGGTCAGCATCGCGCCTTTGATCTCCGTGGGCATCTGCGCCATGTCGTCGCCGATGGCCTTGTACATGATGGTCGCGGTGCAGGCCAAAGGCTGGATGTCCATAAGGATCGGCCCTTTGGTTTCCAGCCCGCCGACCAGTCTGTGGTGGTCGATGATGGCCTGAATGTCGGCATTGTTGATGTTGAGCGGCAGTTCCGCTGGGTTATTGGTGTCCACGATCACGACAGGCTGGTCGTCTTCGACGTCCGCGATGATGCGCGGCTTGTCCAGTTTCCAGTGGTCCAGCATGAACAGCGCTTCGGTGTTGGGTTCACCCAGCAGGGCAGGGGCAGCATCGACACCTTTGATCTGGTTCAGATACCACGCCCAGATAATGGGGCTGCCGGTGCTGTCGGTGTCGGGGGATTTATGGCCGAAAACAAGCGTTGTCATATACGGGTTCCTGCAATGGGGAGTGTTGTGATTTGCGCGCCTTATAAGAGGGACATGTGCCCTTGTCACCATCTGCCTCATCCGGTCGACCTTGGGGCTTCTCAGCCCCTGCGCAAAGCTGATAGCAGTGGCAGGATGAACAAGCCCCGCGAAACTGATCTCTATGGTCCCGTTAAGTCCTTTCTTGAGGATCAGGGGTATGTTGTGAAGGCAGAAGTCGGTGCTGCCGATGTGGTCGCGCTGCGCGGTGCGGAGCCGCCCGTTGTCGTCGAACTCAAGCTGGCGTTCAGTCTGGCGCTGTTTCACCAATGTATCGAGCGGCTGAAGATCAGCGACGATGTCTATCTTGCGGTCGCGCACAAACCGGGCAAAGCCTTTCACCGTGCGGTCAGATCAAACACCGCCCTTGCCCGCCGGCTTGGGCTGGGTCTGATGACGGTGCGCCTGTCGGATGGGCTGGTGTCGGTGCACTGCGATCCGGGGCCTTATGCGCCGCGCAAGAATACCAAACGACAGGACCATCTTCTGCGTGAATTTGCCCGCCGTCAGGGCGACCCGAATGATGGCGGTCAGACGCGGGCGGGGTTGGTCACGGCCTACAGGCAGGATGCGCTGAAACTTGCGGTTTATCTGTACGAGGTGGTGGCCAGCAAAGGCGCTGACGTCGCGCGCGAAACACAGGTGGCGCGTGCCACAGTGATGATGCGCGACAATCATTATGGCTGGTTTGAAAAAGTCGACAAAGGCATCTACGGCCTGACCCCGGAGGGTGCAGAGGCTGTCCGGATCGCGGGTCGCGTTCTGGGCGCACCCTGACATCGCGATGCTGCTGGATGTTTCAATTTTTCCCCAACTCAATGCTTGACGATCGCGTGATACGTCCTTAGCTAAGCGCTGTTAGCACTCGATGGGTACGAGTGCTAATGGCTGCAGCCTCCAGTGTGGGAGGCGTGGCTTGGAAGAATAACTTTGAGCCTTAAGGAGCTGAAAGATGGCATTAAAACCGCTTCACGACCGCGTACTGGTGCGTCGCACCGAAAGCGAAGAAAAAACTGCGGGTGGTCTGATCATCCCTGAT
>JAGXHB010000055.1 GCA_024636425.1 Roseobacter sp. | reverse complement strand
GTCGCCCATCTTGAACAGGGTATCTAGGACCAGGGCGGCAGGGTCAAGGTTGACTGCCATGCCATGACGCGCACGCGCCCCGATGTTCTGAGCGGCTTCGGCCCAGGCACGCCCTTGCGCCGGAGTAGGCGACAGACGGGTGAGAAGCGTGTGTTCATGGGGGGCCGCCTGGGTTTCCGGGGGGGCACCAAGCGCGCCGGTCCGGGCCAGCCGCAGAAGCAATATGTCAACAAGGGTGAAAAGCAGGGCAAGCTTCTCCTCGGCACCGCGTGCTGCGGCCGCTTCGGCAAGGGCAAGGGCGCGGGTCCGGTCAAGCTGTGGCAGGGTGCCAAGGATGCTGACGAGCTCCTTGTAGATGTCCAGTCCGCCCATCAGCGACAGCCCGAGCGCACCGCCGACCGACCCGCCCGATAGGGCCGCAAGCGCCGCCGGGTCGCCCTCCACATCAACGCCGGACTGCGCCAGCGCTTGCGCCATCTGATCGGGGGAAAGTGTCCCAAGCCGGAGCGTCCGGCAGCGCGACCGGATTGTCGGCAGCAGCCCTGAGGGGCGGTGGCTGATCAGGAGGATGATGGCGCGGGCAGGCGGTTCCTCCAGCATTTTCAACAGCGCGTTGGCGGCATTGGTGTTCATCAGGTCGGCATCGTCCACGATCACCACGCGGCGGCCGCCGTCTGCCGCTGACATCTGGAAAAACCCATTCAGTTTGCGGATATCATCCACGACGATCTGTTTGCGCAACCGCTTGGTTTTTTCATCGACCGTACGTGTGACCGACTTGAGGGCACCTTCGCCGCCTGCAGCGATGCGGCGCGCAACCGGGTGGTCGGGCGATATATCAAGGCTGGGGGCAGGCTCTGACGCGAACATGCCGCCCGCGTCGGGATCGGGTGTTGCCAGCAAAAACCGTGCGATGCGCCACGCCAACGTGGCTTTGCCCACGCCGCGCGGGCCGGTCAACAGCCAGCCGTGATGCAGCTTTCCTGTGTTGAACGCATCAAGAAATGCCGCTTCCGCCGCGTCCTGCCCGATAAGCCGGGCTGTGTCACGCGGGTGAGGGGCACCGTCGAGGCGGTCTGGCTGGGTGGCATCATCGCTCATGCTTTGGGGTGTATCACGGATCGTGTCGGTTGGAAGAGGGGGCGAAGGGGAAACCGGCGCTTTCCGAAGGCATATGCACCCGGTTTCAAAGCGGGAAGGCGGTGGTTCCGAGGCCGCTCCCGGCCGGGGTCTTCTCCCCTCAACGGGGGAGGGACAGGCGAGGGTTTTGCCGCCCTACTCCTGTCACGATCTGAAAGGGCAAAAGTGGCGTATGAGCCGCAAACATTGCCTCCTTCAGAACTTTTAAACAGATAGGGGGATTTTCATGAACTATTACCATCTTATGCGTGCAGGTTTGCTGGGGGCGTCCTGCCTGACGCTTTCGGCCTGTCTTGGGTCTAGCAACGGGGGACTTGCGGGGGCCGGTGGTTCTGGCGGCGGGGCCGCCGCGACGGTCTCCGATTTCGATGCTAAATTCGACAGCCTCACCACTACGACAACGCTCGCGCCGACCAGTGTGGAACTGACCGGGCAGGGCACCTTCAAGGGGTCGACCAAACTGAACGTCTTCGAGGCCGCAAACACAGCGAACAGCGGCACGGCGTTGGGGGATCTGACCGTGGTGGCGGATTTTGATGCCGAGACGATCAGCGGTACTGCGACCAACTTTCGGGGAGAACTCGGCGGGGAAGCCTTTACCCTTGATGGCACGCTGGACAGTGCAAATTCTGCTATTCCATCTACCCTGACCGAGATGACAACACCGATCCCGCCGCTGCCCGGCGGCGCTATTCCGGGTGCGCCGACATCGGTGACAACCAACGCCTATGCGGTCAACATGGCGGGCCAATTGTCGGATCCTGTTTCAGGCAGCATCGGCGATGTGAACCTTGGGATCGGCGGGGCGTTCCTTGGGCCGGTTGGGGGCGGACAGGCACAGGCTGCGGTGGGCCCTGCGACCGTCGTGGTCACGAATGTGCCCGGAACAGTGGGGATCGGCATTGGCGGAGGTGGCACATTCTACCTCGAGCGCGAGTAATACTGCCGTTCCTGCATGAAGCGGGCGATAGAAGGCTCCGGCGTGGTCGGGGCCTTCCGGCGGGCTCAGTTCAGGCGCTGCTGCACGGCAGCCGTGATGTCCCGCGCCACGGCGTCGATCTCGCGGCTGCCGTCGATGACGATGAAACGGTTTGCGAATTCGTCAGCGAGGGCCAAGAACCCGGCGCGCATCCTGGTTTGCAGGTCTTCGCCAAAATCCTCGAACCGTTCTTCGACGGTTTTGCGCGACAAGGCACGGGCAAGCCCTTGGGCGGGGTCCATGTCGATCAGAACGGTCAGATCCGGTTCGACGCCAATCATCAGGCTGTGCAGTTGATCGACCGCCTCCCGTAAATCGCCCCGGCTAAGTCCTTGATACATGCGGGTCGAATCCGCGAATCGATCGCAAATCACGACCTTTCCCGCTTCCAGTGCGGGCTGGATCGTACGTTCCAGATGGTCCCGGCGCGCGGCGGTGAACAGCAAGATCTCGGTGCGCGCGGACCAACGGTCAGGATCGCCCTGCAATACCAAGGCGCGGATTTCCTCGGCCCCCGGAGAACCGCCCGGTTCACGTGTCAGGATGACATCGCGGCCCATCCGCTCAAGCTGGTCTTTCAACAGTCTCGTCTGTGTGGATTTTCCCGACCCGTCAATGCCCTCAAAGCTGATGAAAAAGCCGGATCTGCTCACGAGGCAGCCTCTGGCCCTTCGTTCAGACGGGTCAGAAGATGCATTGCCGCGGCCTGCAACTTGACCATGAAGCCCCCCGCACCAACGCTGGTGCTGGCGACCAGCGGTGTACGGACTTCTGGCAGATCGCCGCGGGTCAGAACCAGTTCACCCACAGCATCCCCCTTGAGGATCGGTGCCCTGAGCGGCCCGGTATAGACGATCTCGGCTGTTATATCGCTGCCGCCCGACACAGGCACCAGAACCGACAGATCCTCTGCCAGTTCCATCCCCACGGTCGTAGCCGCGCCCAAGGCGACGGGTGCGTCGGCAATCAATGTCCCCGCAGGCCCCATCGAGCGTTGCGAGAATTGCCGGAAGGCCCAGTTCACGATCGCCTCGGATTCCTGTGCGCGCGCCGCGGCGGTGTCGAGACCCGACAGCACAAAGATAACGCGGCGGTCACCTTGCTTGGCCGATCCCACCAACCCGTAACCCGCTTCCTGTGTATGTCCGGTTTTCAGCCCGTCTGCGCCGATCCCCAGTCCCAAAAGCGGGTTGCGGTTGCTCTTGTTTTGCGGCGCTCGCCCGTCAAACAGATATTCTTGTTGCGCAAACAGCGGGTAGTACTGTGGAAAATCGCTGATCAGACGCATCGTAAGCAGTCCCAGATCGCGCATCGACATCAGGTGACCGGCGGCAGGCCAGCCGTTCGAGTTGGCAAACGTCGAATTCGTCATGCCCATCTGTTGCGCACGCTGTGTCATCATCCGCGCAAACCCTGCTTCGGTGCCATCGGGACTGAGCGCCTCGGCGATAACGGCACAGGCATCGTTGCCGGAGAGGACGATGATACCGCGCAGCAGATCCTCGACCTTGACCCGGTCGGTCGTATCCAGAAACATTGTGGAGCCGCCATAGGACATCGCGTGCTCGGACACGGGCAGCTCTTCCATCAGGTCAAGCCCGCCGTTGTTCTTGCCACGCTCCACCGCTTCAAAAGCCATGTAAAGCGTCATCAGTTTCGACATCGACGCGGGCGGCAAGGGGGTATCTGCGTTTTTGGTAAGCAGGACGGTACCGGTCGTCTGGTCGATGACATAAGCTGCGGTTGCGCGTGTCTCGAACGCTTGGGCAGGGAAGGTCAGCAAGATCAGCGCCATCGTGGCAGCAAAGATGCGGATCATGGGCAGGCTCCTTTGACTTCGGGTCAGCTCGAAACGGCGTAGGCGTCCGAGAACCCTTCGTTCTTGATGGATTTCAGCAAGCCATCCAGTTCGGTTGTGGTCGCGGCAGGGCCCACTACAACACGCCAGAAGGCTTTGCCATTGATTTCACTACGCTTTACGGTGGGCAACATGCCCGCACTGCGCATCTGGTTTGCCGCGCGGTTGGCATTTGCCTCGACGCTGAAGATGCCGATCTGCACGAAGGGCTTGGACAGCGATGACGCCGGCTTTGCGGCGGCAGGCCCGGGCGTGGCAGTCGGGGCAGGGGCGGCGGCAACGGGGCTTGCATCGATCGGGTCAGCGGCTGTGGTCGCCACCGGGTCAAGTGCCGTTTCGGTCACATCTTCGGGTGCTTCGACAGTGCCCGTCGGTGTCGCATCTGCAGCAGGGGCGCCGGCTTCTTCGCGGCGCAGCGCCGTGACATTCAAGGGCGCAGGCGCGCCGGCAAGGATTTCCAGCGCAGCCGCCGCATCGGAGGATATCTGCAATTTGGGTCCGGGCAAGTCCCGCTCGCGCCGGAACAGGGCACCGATCACGAATTTCCCGTTTGCCTCGTTGCGGATGATCACACGTTCGGGGTCCGACACATCCGGATGCGCCACCCAGACACCACCAAGGCTGGGCCGGCCGTCCCAGAGCCCTTGATCCGTGACGGAAAACACATCAGGTGCCTCCACGTCGCGCTCGACCAGCTTGGTCGAGCTCGACGAGGCAACCGTACGATTGCCCTGACCAAACCCGAACTTGCCGTCGGCATCACAGGCCCCCAGCGCAAGCACCGCAGTCACAACGACTGATGTCCGCCAAAGCGACGATCTCCGGAAGCTCGGGCTGCGGAAGCTCGGGGGAAGCGCGTACCTGTCCATGTGGATCGTCCTTGCCTGCTGAAACGGCGCATCGCGCCGCTGCCTGATAGCGCCGCTTCTACGGCATGTTTAACGCCCCGTTGCCGGGGTCTTTGGAGCATATTAGCCCTTGCAGACCCACATGAAAAGGCCGACGCGCACCGATCAGCAATTTTCCCCTCCTGCTTATGCTAAATCATTAAATTTCGAGGTTTGCAGAATCGCTTCCGCCGCTTTAAGCGAAGCGTGCTG
>JAGXHB010000054.1 GCA_024636425.1 Roseobacter sp. | reverse complement strand
GTCTGGATCAATCTGCCGCTTTTTGACCCCACCGCAGGTGGCGATGTGATCCACCGGTTGCAGCGTGATGCACGGATCAACATCGCGCTCGGTTTTCTGCTGCCCTTCCTGATACCCGCTGTCGTCAAGGCAGCGGCGGATCTGATTGATCCTGTAACGTTGCAAAACCCCCAGACCCAAATCTGGACAGTGGCAGCATGGGCATTCTTGCCCGCCAGCATCATCATGCGCGGGATCGCCATGGGCAAGATTGCCGACATGATCGAGGAAAAGCGCCGCCGCGCCTATGCCGCCGAGGCGAATGAAAAGGCGATGCAACCGGCTTGAGCACATGACGTGACGCACGTCTGATCCAATGTCTGGCCAACGGTCCTTTGTAAAACCTGATCTGCTGCCGCCGAGATTGCCACCGCAGCAATGCGCCCCCTGACAGCGCGCATTGACCAGTCGTTCTTGACGCCTTCATCCGCCCGCGCTACGCCCCTGACAACGTATTTTCAGGAGATCGCGCATGGCCAATCCCTCATTGCTAATCCTTGCCGGTGACGGCATCGGTCCCGAAGTCATGGAGCAGGTCGTCCGCATCATCGACTGGTACGGTGACAAGCGCGATCTTGCGTTTGATGTCGAACATGATCTGGTTGGCGGTGCTGCCTACGACAAGCACGGCACGCCGTTGCATGACGACACGATGGCCAAGGCGCTGGCGGCAGATGCCGTGTTGTTGGGCGCTGTCGGTGGTCCGAAATACGATGTGCTGGATTTCAGCGTAAAGCCCGAGCGTGGCCTGCTCCGCCTGCGCAAGGAAATGGATCTGTTCTCCAACCTGCGCCCCGCACAGTGTTTTGATGCCCTCGCCGATTTCTCTTCACTGAAGAAGGACATCGTGGCGGGTCTGGACATCATGATCGTGCGCGAACTGACCTCGGGCGTTTACTTCGGCGAACCGCGCGGCATTTTCGAGGAAGGCAATGAACGCGTCGGGATCAACACCCAGCGGTATACGGAATCCGAGATTGACCGCGTGGCCCGGTCCGCCTTCGAACTTGCACGGCGTCGCGGCAACAAGGTCTGTTCGATGGAAAAGGCCAATGTCATGGAAAGCGGCATCCTGTGGCGTGAAGTCGTCCAGAAGGTGCATGACGAAGATTACCCCGATGTCGAACTGACCCACATGTATGCCGACAATGGTGCGATGCAGCTTGTCCGCGCGCCCAAGCAGTTCGATGTGATCGTCACCGACAACCTGTTCGGCGACATCCTGTCCGACTGCGCCGCGATGCTGACCGGGTCACTTGGCATGCTGCCGTCTGCCTCGCTTGGTGCACCGAATGCCGACGGTCGGCCCAAGGCGCTGTATGAACCCGTTCACGGCTCCGCCCCGGATATTGCAGGTCAGGGCAAGGCGAACCCGATCGCCTGCATCCTCAGCTTTGCGATGGCGTTGCGCTATTCCTTTGATCAGGGCGACGAGGCGAAGCGCCTTGAACAGGCCGTTGAAAAGGTTCTGGCAGATGGTGCACGTACTGCGGATCTGATGGGCCCAGAGGACGGCACGCCCATCTCGACCACAGAAATGGGCGACGCCATTCTGGCCGCCCTCGACGCGAGCCTATAGGTGCCAGATGCCCGGTTGCACTGACAGTCGGGCATCTTTCCCACGAAAGCGGACATGAGCGACCCTTCCACCTCTCCGACGCCCCGCAGTGCCTTTCAAGGCATGGTGTTCGGGCTTGTGGCCTTTGCGGCCTACGCAACCCATGACGCCGCCATCAAGGAACTGGGCGAGCGGTACTCCCCGTTCCAGATCGTCTTTTTTGTCGTCCTCTTCAGCTTTCCGATCGTGACGCTGATGCTGGTCAGTGACAAGACCGCCGCGAACCTGCGGCCGCGGTTGCCGATGCTGACCACGGTGCGGACAGTGGCGGTGGTGATCGGCGGCTTTTGCGCCTTTTATGCCTTCTCGGTTTTGCCACTGGCCGAAACCTACGCCATTCTGTTCGCCGCGCCGATCCTGATCACGATCCTTTCGGTCCCGATCCTGGGCGAAGTGGTCCGTATGCACCGCTGGTTTGCGGTCGTCGTCGGGTTGATCGGCGTGTTGGTGGTCTTGCGTCCGGGCTCGGCAGACCTTGGGTTGGGGCATCTGGCGGCTTTCGTATCCGCCTTTGGCACGGCCCTGACAGCGGTTGTGATGCGCAAACTCGGCGGGCGGGAACGGCGCGAAGTGCTGTTGCTCTACCCCCTGCTTGCGAATTTCGTGGTGATGCTGTCCATCCTGCCATTCGTCTACGTGCCAATGCCGTTTGCGGATCTGGCCCTGTTGCTTGGCGTGTCCTTGCTGGCAGTCATCGCAATGACCCTGATGATCCGCGCCTATACGCTCGCCGACGCGGCACTGGTGGCACCGATGCAATACAGCCAGATCATCTGGGCTGCGCTTTTCGGCTGGGTGTTCTTTGACGAGACCTCCGATTTTCTGACATTCCTTGGCGCAGGAATCATCATCGCAAGCGGCCTTTACATCGTGCTACGCGAAGCCGGTGCGGCAGGATCACTGAACAAGCCGGTCTTGCGCGCGCTCAGCCGTCGTCCGGAAATGGGCGGTGCCCCCCGGATCAGTGTCGCAAACCCGCAGGTGCAGCGCAGCGTTGAGCATCACAGCGAATAGTGCAAATGTCGCCCAACCCCAAGACGGAGCGGCCCCATGACCACCCCCATCCAAGCCGAAGTCCTGCTGCCAACGCAGGAACTGCGCGAGGACCTGCCCTTTTATACCAAAACGCTCGGTATGCGGCTGGAGAGCATCTTTCCGGCGGATGATCCTTCAGTTGCCAGCTTTTCGGGGCACGGTGTGCGGATACGTATCGAAAAAGGGGCCGACGTGCCCCCCGGCAAGATCCGCATTCTGACCGACGACCCCCAGGGCTTTGCCGACGGCAAGTTGACGCTGACGGCCCCGAACGGCACCAGGATCGAAATCGCGCCACTGACCCCGACCGTCGAACAACCGCAGACGCAACACGAATTTGCCGTGCGCCGCCTGCGCGACGAAGCCCCTTGGGTGATCGGTCGCGCCGGTATGCACTACCGCGATCTGATTCCATCCCGCTTGGGCGGATCTATCATCGCCAGCCACATCCGCATCCCGGATGGCGGGCCGGTGCCGGATATGGTGCATTACCACACGGTCGGATTTCAGCTGATCTTTTGCTATCGCGGATGGGTCGATGTTCTTTACGAGGATCAGGGCGAGATGATCCGCCTGCACGCCGGCGATTGCGTGACCCAGCCGCCGGGCATCCGTCACCGCGTCGTCGAAGCCTCTGCCAGCATCGAGGTGATCGAGATCGGGGTGCCGGCCGAGCATGTCACCACCATCGACCACGACATGACATTGCCCAACGGCAAGGGCGACCCCGCGCGCGAATGGGACGGTCAACGGTTCGTGCATCACATCAAGGACGGTGCAGCGTGGAACCCGTTCCGCATCCCCGGCTTTGTGGCGCGCGACACAGGGATCACCACGGGGACGAAGGGGGTCGCGGGCATTCAGGTCGTACGCTTTGACGGGCAGACCCCGCCCCCCAGCAAACATGACGCTGACATCCATTTTACCTTTGTCATGGAAGGATCGATGACCCTGACCGCCGAAGGGCAGGATCCGCGCGATCTGCAACCCGGCGACGCCTTTGTGATCCCGCCCGGCATGGTCGCCCAATACACCAACTGCTCGGCTGATCTCGAGCTGCTCGAAGCTGGCTTGCGGGGTGATTTCACAACAACGCTGCTGGGGTAATACGCCGTGTCGGTCAACGCCTGCTATTTCGGAATCTGGTCCCCCGACAGCAGGCCAAGCCGTGTCGCATGCAAAGCCGCCTCGGCCCGGTTGGTGATCTCCAGCTTGCGGTAAATCGATTTGATGTGTGTGACGACGGTGCTGTCTGCCAACCCGAGCGATTGTGCCACTTCGGACACCTTCAGCCCCCGTGCAATCATGGTCAGCACTTCGGTTTCGCGCTTTGTCAGCTTGATAGTGCCGTCGAAGTTCGGGCCGGTAAGCTGGAAATGCATCATGATCCGACGCGCAATCTGCGGGCTAAGCGGCGGTAGACCTTCGACCATCAGACGCAGATGATGTTCGATCATGACGTCGGAATCGGACTTGAGCAGATACCCTTCCGCCCCGGCGGCCAGTGCAGCAACGATCGCACTGTCAGTCGCCATGATCGTCGTCACCACGCACCGACAGTCCGGCTGAACCTGACAAAGCTTGCGAATGATGCCCAAGCCGTCGCCATCAGGCAGCTTCAGGTCGATCAAAGCCAGATCGAAGCTGTGACGCCGCAATGCATGTTCAGCCCCGCGAAGGCTGGCTTCCTTGACCAGAGACGCGGCAGGGTAAATCCGTTTGACGATATCGGAAAGCCATTCGCGCGACTGGCGCACGTCTTCAAGGATCAGGATTGTCTTCATGACACTCGCTCCTCCAGCACGTCGCGGACATAAGGCAAGCGCACCCGAACGACCGTCCCTGACTGGGGCCCTTCTCTTTCCGTGACGCTGGCCTGGCCGCTCGCCGCTGCGGCCCGCTCCACAATGTTGGGGATGCCGTTACCGTTGCCGGCCTCCTTCAGGCCCTTACCGTCGTCCATGATGACCAGCTTCACACCATCCACATCAAAGGCAACATCAATATCGACCACAGACGCCTCTGCATGGCGCAAGATGTTCGATACCGCCTCGCGCAGGATCGACCGCATCCCGTTCGCGATGTCGAACTGAACTTCGTTCGGGTGATGCTGCGCGCTCAGGTCAGGTCCGGTCCAGTTCAGCACGATGTTGTTCGCCTCGAACCGGCTTGCCGTCTCGCGCCGCAGATCCGCTGTCACATCCTCAAGCGGATAGGATGCCAGAAAGCCATCGTTGATGATCGCGCGCAGATCGGTCAGACTGTCGCGCAGCAGATCATCCTTGCGTGCGCTTTCGCGGGAATGCAGAGCCGACAGCAGCTGGGCGCCGATGTTGTCGTGAATGTCGCGGCTGATCCGGTCGCGCTCCAGCGTGACGCCGCGCTCGTAGGATTCCCGGCTGTCGGTCGCCAGATCGTGCATCTGCACCAGATTGGCAACGACATCAATGTCATCAGGAGTGAAAAGGCGCCGCCCTTGCTGCGCATACCGCAACCTGCGGGCTTGCAAACCGCGCCCACCCGGCACCACCAGCTCAAGGCCATCATCGTCGATCTGTGCCGCCTCCACCTCCTCTTCGACAGGTTCTGGCGGAGCAAGCGGTTCAAAGATGTCCTGCAGCAACTTGTCCCAACGCTCAACATGCTGCCGCTCGGTCGGCGACAGTGCCACGTTGACGATATCCGCCAGTTTGCCCGAAATGCTCGACTTCTGTCGGCGCAACAGAAAGTTCATGAGAAACTGCCGCAGCGGGAAATAAAGGAATCCGGCGATCAGCAGCGCAAGGCTCAGCGACATCCACGGCTGCGCATGCAGCAGATTGACCACGGCAATATCCAGCAAGATGATCAAGACCATGCCGGACAGCCAAAGCCAGATATAATAGGACCAGCGGTCCAGGTTGAACAAACGGTAGCGCAAGACACCAAGCGCCAGCCCGAAATGCATCAGGTTGAAAAACCCGAAGGCATAGCCTTGGGAAATCAACCCTTCATCCGAGAGGCCAAGTGCCACAGGAGCCGCAACCAACCCGACAAACAACGAACAGCCCACAAGACAGATCAGAACGAACCACCGCAACCCGGCCCGGTTCAAAGGCTCCCGCCTTGAGCGGATCCATTGGATCGCACCCAAAACAAGAGCTGTCAGCATCTCTGCCACAACCACGACAGACACCTGGGAATCGATGCCCACCTTCATGATCGTCATCACCAACGGGATACCAAACACGATCAGGGGCACCAGCAGCCAACGCGGCCGGACCAAAGGGGCCGGATACATCGCAAACAGGCAAACCAGCGCGATGCCGAACCCAAGTGCGCCCGTACTGTTCAGCGAAGACAGGTGCCAGAACAGATCACCATCCAAGGCGATCTGCCGTGTCGAATAGACTGATGCAGAAATCGCGGCCATGGGGAACAGGACCGCTGTCAGGGCGAACATCCGCGCGCCCCAGTCTTTGCCCCGCAGCCCCAGAACCCATCCGCCGAAGAAAAGCGAGATCAGCCCGACAATATTCTGAAACCAGAACACCCAAGGCAAGTCCCCGATCATGCGGGACCGAACGTCGAATGTCTGCGATTGCACTGTTCCGTCGAGGAGAACGTACTCGACTTCCACAGTTGGCGCGTCCAGTTCTGCGCGCAGCAGCGATTGCCGGTCATAGAAGTCCCTGATCGCTGACCAACTGCCCAACTGGTCCGGTTCTTCAATCAGATCCGTTGGCACAACCTCAACCGACCCAACCCGCGTGGGTACGGAACCAGTTGGCAAATCGATATGCGGCTGGGAAACGGCGACCCAGACCGCAAACGCCGACATCGCAAGGCCCAAAATGACCGTCGCTAAAAATACTTGCGCCGGAGAAACCCGGTAATAATTGCTGTCCATATAAAATGGATTAAAAACAGGGCAACATTTATAGACATCCCATGTTCAGGGGAGAATTCCCTTTCATGAGACAGCGCCCCGCAAATCAAAGCAAGAAAAACATGCAGCGGCATTGGTGATCCCGGCTGGGTTCGAACCAGCAACCTGCCCCTTAGGAG
>JAGXHB010000053.1 GCA_024636425.1 Roseobacter sp. | reverse complement strand
ACCCGTCTGTCGCCTACTCCGGCGCAAGGGCGTGCCTGGGCCGAAGCCGCTCAGAACATCGGGGCGCGTGCGCGTCATGGCATGGCAGTCAACCTTGACCCTGCCGCCCTGGTCCTAGATACCCTGTTCAAGATGGGCGACACCGCACCGCGGTAGCCCGCATGGCACCAGCAGACGGGACAGGCATGACCGATATTCACCCCATCACCGACAGCCATTGTCACCTCGACTTTCCTGACTTTGAGAACGAACTGCCCGACGTTATCGCCCGCGCACAGGCCGCCGGCGTGACCCGCATGGTCACGATCTGCACCAAGCTGCGGTCGGAACCCGCCGTGCGCCGGATTGCCGAAACCTACGCACCGGTGTTTTACGCCGCAGGGACCCACCCGATGAGCGTTGCATCCGAGCCGATGGCTTCCTTCGATGATCTGATGGCTTTGACGCAGCACCCCAAGATGGTCGGCATCGGGGAAACCGGCCTTGATTATCACTACACCGCCGACAGCGCCGATGCGCAGCAGGCATCGCTGCGCATTCATATTGCCGTTGCGCGCGAAAGTGGCCTGCCGCTGATCATTCACGCCCGTGACGCCGATGACGATATGGCCCGGATCCTGCGCGAGGAACATGCCAACGGAGCCTACGCCTGCGTGATGCACTGCTTTTCCAGCAGTGCCGCACTAGGGCGTGCCGCCTTGGATCTGGGGTTTTACCTGTCGATGTCGGGCATCACCGCTTTCCCCAAAAGCCAGGATCTGCGCGATATCTTTGCCGATGCTCCGCTGGACCGCGTTCTGGTGGAAACCGACAGCCCCTATCTTGCGCCCCCGCCCCACCGCGGCAAGCGCAACGAACCGGCCTTTACCGCGCATACCGCGCGCCGCGGGGCAGAGACTTTCGGTCTCGACTACAAGAGCTTCGCCGCGCAGACCCAGGCCAATTTCGACCGGCTGTTCGCCAAGGCCGCAGTCTTCGACGGGGCCGCCTGACATGGCCGAGATGAAAATCACCATTCTGGGCTGCGGCTCTTCCGGCGGGGTGCCCCGCTTGGGCGGCCATTGGGGGGCCTGCGATCCGGCCAACCCGAAAAACGCGCGGCGGCGCTGTTCGATTCTGGTCGAACGCATCACCAAGGATGGTGCGACCACCGTCCTGATCGATACATCGCCCGACATGCGCAGCCAGTTGCTGGACGCAGATGTGGGACGGCTTGATGCGGTGCTTTACACGCATGCCCACGCCGATCATGTGCACGGGGTCGATGACCTGCGCATGATCGTGATCAACATGCGCAAGCGCCTGCCGGTCTGGGCCGATACGCCCACACGTGAAGCACTGCTCGACCGGTTCGGATATGTGTTCATCCAGCCGCCCGGCTCCTCCTATCCGCCGATCCTCGAGATGAATCACATCACCGGAGACGTCACAATCGACGGCGCAGGCGGCGCGCTGACCTTCACGCCCTTCCTTGTCAGCCACGGTGCGATAGATGCGCTCGGGTTTCGCATGAACGACGTAGCCTACCTGCCCGATGTCGCCACCATCCCCGACGACGGCTGGCCGCATCTTGAAAACCTCACCTGCTGGATCGTCGACGCGCTGCGCCGCGACCCGCACCCGACCCACAGCCATCTTGCGCAAACCCTGGACTGGATTGCCAGAATGGCACCGCAACATGCGGTCCTCACGAACATGCACAACGATCTCGACTATCAGACGCTGTGCGACGAAACCCCTGACCATATCCAGCCGGCCTTTGATGGCATGACACTGACCTTCCCCCTCTGACCTTCATTTTGCCATGTAAACTCCACGGGGGTCCGGGGGTGTGAAACCCCCGGGCCTACCGCCAGAAACCCAAGGACAACGTCCCCCGTGCAAACCCTTCTCGACGTTATCCTGCCCGTCTTTCTGGTCATCGGCTTTGGCTATGTGTCCGTCTGGCGCGGGTATTTTCCGGTCGCGGGCATCGACGGGGTCATGCGTTTTGCGCAAAGCTTTGCGATCCCGTGTCTGCTGTTTCAGTCCATCGCCAAGCTGGATCTTTCCGCCTCTTTCGATCCGCGCCTGCTGGTCAGCTTTTACACAGGGGCCGCCATCTGTTTTGCGCTTGGCACGATTGGGGCGCGGGTCTTTTTCAAACGCGACTGGGAAGATTGCGTGGCGATCGGCTTTTGCTGCCTCTTCTCCAACTCGATCCTGCTGGGTCTGCCGATCACCGAACGCGCCTACGGTCCCGATGCGCTGACCGGAAATTTCGCCATCGTCGCCTTCCATTCGCCCTTTTGCTACGGGCTTGGCATCACGGTGATGGAGTTTGTGCGCAACCGTGGCCAGACCGGGTTTGCGCTGGCGCGCAACATCTCGAACGCGATGTTTCACAATCCACTGGTACTGGGCATCCTGGCGGGGTTCGCCGTCAACTTCAGCGGTTTTGCGATTCCGGGCGTGGTTGATGACGCCCTGTCGCTGATCGTGCGTGCGGCCTTGCCCGCCGCGCTCTTTGCACTTGGCGGGGTGTTGATCCAGTACAAGCCCGAAGGCGATTTCAAAGCCATCGCGATGGTCTGTGTTCTGGCATTGCTGGTCCATCCCCTGATCGTCTGGGCCATGGGCAGCAGCTTTGGCCTGCCGCAGGATCTTTTCCGGTCGGGCGTCCTGACGGCGGCGATGGCACCGGGTTTCAACGCCTATATCTTTGCCAATATGTACGGGCGCGCGCGGCGCGTGGCGGCAAGTTCGGTCCTGATCGCGACCGGCGCATCGGTGCTGACGGCATGGATGTGGCTGTCGGTGTTGCCATGACACCGGTGCTGTGGTCCTTTCGCCGGTGCCCCTATGCGATGCGGGCGCGGCTGGCGTTGCTGTCGTCAGGGCAGCGGGCGGCTTTGCGCGAAATCCTCCTGCGCGACAAGCCCGAGGCGTTTCTCAAGGCGTCGCCTACCGGCACGGTGCCTTGTCTTGTGCTGCCTGACCAAACGATCGACGAAAGCCTCGACATCATGATCTGGGCGCTTGGACGGTCCGACCCTGAGGGCCTGCTGGACATGCCGCAAGCGGGCCACGACTGGATCGCGCGCTGCGACGGCCCGTTCAAGACTGCGCTCGACCGGACAAAATACACCACCCGTTATCCCGACAGCGATCCAGATCAGGCCCGCGCGGAAGCATGCGACTTTCTGAAGGATCTTGACCGGCAGATCGACGGGCAGATTTTTGACCGACGCAGTCTTGCCGATGTGGCGATTGCCCCCTTCGTGCGTCAGTTTGCCTTCATCGACAAAAGCTGGTTCGACGCGCAGCCTTGGCCACGCTTGCAAGCGTGGCTGGCAGAGTTTCTGGGCAGCGAGGACTTGTCCACGATCATGCCCAAGCTGCCCGTGTGGCAGCCCGGCGACGCACCCCTGATGTTCCCACAGAAGGCAGAGACCTGATGCACAAATTGATCGACCCCGAATGGGAATATGTGCCCGATGCTGTGATGGGTGGCGTCTCCACCGGCCAAATGATGCAAGGGGTCGTGCGCGGGCGGACAGCCCGGCATCTGACCGGCGACGTGTCGCTTGAGAATAACGGCGGGTTCATCCAGATGGCGTTCGATTTCTGCCCCCAAGGCGCGCCCTTTGATGCATCATCCTGGGACGGCCTTGAGCTGACCCTGTCCGGCAACGCGCAAGAATACGAGCTGCGCCTGCGCACCAGTGATCTGGACCGGCCCTGGCAATCCTACCGGATCGTTTTTGATGCCCTGCCCGAATGGACAACGCACCGCTTTGCCTTTGCCGATCTGGAACAGCATCGCACCGATACCCCGTTCGACAGCCAGCATCTGCGCCGCTGCGGCCTTGTCGCGGTTGGCCGGACATTCACAGTCGATCTGGCTGTGTCGATGGTACGACTTTATCGCAACGCAGCCGCGCAAACATCGTGATCCCGCATGTGTGCCAGTGTTAGGCATTGATTGCTGTGGCCGCTAAGTATCTAATAAACAATAATAGCGGTAGCGATCGAAGTTTATGCCCCTTTCACAAAGCAAGACCAAAAACCGGGTGCTGATCGTCGAAGATGACCCGAACACGCTCGGAAAATTGGTCGAAGGTGTTCAGAAATCAGGTCGGCTTGCTGTATGTGGCACCGCAGCCACCCTCAAAAGCGGCATCATCGCCCTGAACCGTCTGCGTCCAGACTTTTTGCTCGTCGATGTCGGGCTGCCCGATGGCTCGGGAACGGATCTGATCGCGATGGCGACGAACGCGAACTGGCATTGCGATTGTATGGTGGTCAGCGTTTTCGGTGACCAGACCCGCGTGATCGACGCGATTTGCGCAGGTGCCAAAGGCTATCTGCTGAAAACCACAGAGCTTGACCACGTGGCCCTGTCGATCGAGAGCGTCATCGCGGGCGGCTCCCCGATGAGCCCGAAGATCGCACGGCATCTGCTGACCCGTGTTTTCAACATGACGCCAGCAGAAACTGCCCGTGCAGACAGCCCCGAAGTCCGTCCAGCGGTACAACTGACCAAGCGCGAAACCGAAGTTCTGGCGGCCATCGCCAAAGGCTACAAACGTCAGGAAGTTGCGGATATTCTTGATATTACCGTCGGGACGGTCGGCAATCACATCAATAACATCTATCAGAAGCTTCAGGTCGGCTCGAACATCGCGGCCGTGGCTGCGGCGTCTCGTATCGGCTTGCTTTAGCCGCCGTCCGACGCCGAAGGCACCGCGTGCAAAGGCGATGGATCCATATAGGCGCTGCAAAAGAGCCTTGGGAGAACAGGGCTTTTCATCCTAGCATGACAGTTGTTTTTCAGAACGACCTGCCCGGCGCATTTACGTCACTGATTGGGGTGATATGAAATTCTGGTATCGCACGCGGTTTCACTGGTTTTTTGCCGCCATTCTTGTCCTTGGTGCGACCTTGGGGATCTGTCTCCTGCAAGTGCAGCAGGTCCAACCCTACGAAGGCAGCCAGGTGATCCGGAGCGGTGAACGCTGCGGAGCCGATCTGACAGATTGCGTGCCCGTGACCCTGCCTGATCGGGTCGACGTTCCTCTCGGGGAGGACAGCCTGACCCTGCGATACCGCTTTGTCGTTACCGACGGAATCCCTGCTCAAGATACCCCGGCCCTCCTTATCGAACGTCTGCGCGATGCGTTCGAGGTCCGTGTGAACGGGGCGCTGATTTCGCCCAAGCTGTACGAGACAGCGCATATGTGGAACCGGCCCCAATTCATGATGATCCCCGATGTCTTGCTGCAAGAGACCCGCAACAGCATCGACATCACCTTGCAAAGCTTTGCCACCGGCCCCATCCGCCTTGATCCGTTCCACATCGGTCAGGCTTATCCGCTTTCGTTTTACAACAACCTGCTGACCATCCACCGCGTGGGCCTGACCCGCATCGGCTTGGGGCTGTCAATTACCCTGTTTGTGATGTTTCTGGGGCTGCGGCTTTTCAACAGCGCCATCGAAGGGAACACGTTGCTGCTGGTGGCCAATGGATCGGCGGTCGTGTTTCTCTCCAAGGGAAGTTACATCTACGACCCCTTGCCCCATACGGTTTGGACGATCCTGTGGGTTTCGGCAGTTTTTGCCTATCTCTTTGCCATGATACGCGTTTTCGGGATCTGGACAGGTATGCGCGCGCGCCGGACCGAAACCGTCTTTGTGATCACTGCCATCGGGGGGATGGCGCTGCATTTCGGACTGCCCAAACATCTGTGGCCCGGTATCGAGACGGTGATTGCCCTTACCGCACTTGCCGCCGGTTTTCCGGTGATCGTGCAACTGGTCCGGAACGCCTTGGCGAACAAACGCATGAAGGATGCGATACTGCTGGCTATAGGGGTTGCATCCTTCAGCATCGGCCTGCTCGAGACAGCGGATCTGACGGGGATACTGGGTCCGAATTTCCGCGGCACACCCCAACTGGTTCCCTTGTTCGGTGTCATCGCGATTGTCACGGTGCTCATGTCGCAGCTGCTGCACAGCCGCGCCGAGGCCAAGGCACTGATGCTGCAACTGCGCGCACAGGTGCGCGACCGGACCACGCAGCTTACCGAAAAGTCGGCCCAGGTCGAAAATCTGGTGGCCGAACGTGCCCGTGATCTTGAACGTGAACGCATCATGCTCGATTTGCACGATGGCATCGGCGGCCAACTGGTCAGCATGCTGGCCTATCTCGGCCGTCAGCCCGATGCCGATCCGATCATCCGCGACGGCATGGAAAATGCGCTGTCCGATCTTGCGATCATGATGGACAGTCTGGAAAGCACGCAAAGTGTCACCTCGCTTCTGGGGTCACTGCGCGACAGAATTGAGCCGATGCTGCTGAAACACGGCATCACCTTTGACTGGCAGATCCAGCACGAACCGGACCTTCACATGACCGGCCCCGCCATGAACCTAAGCCTGATGCGCATTGTGCAGGAGGCGATCACGAACATCATCAAGCACGCCCAGGCCAGCCAGATCCGGGTAGAATGTGATACCCATCACATCGCCATCATCGACAACGGCAAGGGTTTTGCGAGCGAGCCGCCCCCCGATACCGGACGTGGCCTGAAAAGCATGCGCCGCCGCGCCGCAGAAATTGGCGGTACGCTGACGGTCGCGCGGCAAGGCGGCAAAACCGTGGTGCGGCTGGACTGGTAGCGGATGGCTGATGGTGCACCGCTAGTCCCTGAAGGCGGTTTCCTTGACGCGGATCACCGGCTTCGTCAGGTATTCGAGCACCGTCTTCGGCTCGGACAGCATGTCAATCTGCGCGATCATGCCCGGAATCACCTCAAGGATCGCTCCTTCGG
Source organism: Roseobacter sp. (assembly GCA_024636425.1). Lineage (GTDB taxonomy): Bacteria > Pseudomonadota > Alphaproteobacteria > Rhodobacterales > Rhodobacteraceae > Sulfitobacter. The sequence goes on along the minus strand of JAGXHB010000053.1, from coordinate 2,316 downwards.
CATCCGTGGGTGCGTTTTCAAGCCGGACCTCGACAACATAGACCGAACGCTCCCCGTCAGGTGCTAGAACGGTATCGGCACCGATGCGCGTCACCCGACCGTCAAGTGAGCCATAGCGTGATGAATCATACGCCGTCAGACGCACCTTGACCTGCTGGTCGGGGCGGATAAAGGCGATGTCGTCGGGGGCCACGAACGCCTCGACCGTAACAGTATCACCGAAGGGCACAATTTCGACCACCGTTTGCCCTTGCTGAACCACGCCGCCCAAAGTGGAAAACAGCATCTGGTTTACCACGCCGCTTACCGGGGTCCGGATTTCGGACCGCCCGACTCGCGTGCGCAGCGCCGGTATCCGCGTTTCCAGTGAGGCCAGACGGCTTTGCACCTCGGCCAGTTCCGCATGCGCGCTCGAGAGATATTCGCGGTTGCGCGCCAGCATCTGATTGTCGATCTCGAGCAGTGCAGCCTTGGCCATCAGTATCCGGTTTGCCGCTTCTTCGGTCCGGCCATTCTGCTGGCTGATTTCGCGGCGCAGGGCAATCAGCGCCAGCGGGCTTTCGATGCGCCGTTCCACCAGCGGCTCCACCACCGCCATTTCTTCGGCCAACAATGCGACATTTTCCTGCGCGACCAGACTGTTAGAGGTCGCAGCATTGATTTCCGCATTCTTGATCTCCCGACGTGCAGTCAGTACCTCAAGATCGGCATCGCGCATTTCGCGCAACGCATCATAAAGTTCACGTTCCGCGATCAACATCAATTCGGCACTCTCAGGCGCTTCGATCTCGAACGGGGCACCGCTGATCTGGGCGGTCAGGCGGGCGCGCTTCAACCGCAGGGCTGTCGCTTCGGTTTCAGCGGTATCAAGCTCTGAGCGGACAAGCGTCGGGTCCAGTTGCATCAGCACATCATCCGCCTCCACGGTATCCCCCGCCTTAACCAGTATTTCCGTGATCGTCCCGGTCTCGGACGCCTGAACCACCTGTATCAACTGGCTTGGCACGACACGTCCATCCGCACGGGTGACGTCGTCGATCTCGGTCATCGAGGCCCAGAGAACGAAGAACACCACCACGAAGAGCACGGCTGCAAGCAACATCGCGCCGGCGCGGCCGGTTTTACCATGCATCTCCAGCGCGGTTTTGCGAAAATCAGGTGCCCCCATCAGGCAGCCCCCCGGCGGGCCATCTGCATCATCTCCTCTTTGGGACCGTCAAAGCTGACCTTGCCGTCCTTCATGACGATCACCCGGTCGACCCACCGTAAAAGACTGGTCCGATGCGTGATCAGGACCAGCGTGCGCTGCGCCGTCAACCAATCCTGAAGGTTCGAAACGATATGCGCTTCGGACTGGACATCCATCCCCGACGTAGGCTCGTCGATCACCAGACAGGACGGATCCCCGATCAGGGCGCGCGCAAGGGCGATGCCCTGTCTCTGCCCCCCCGACACGCCCGCCCCGTTTTCACGAATTCGCAGATCATAGCCATGCGGATGCGCCGCGGCCAACCGGTCAACGGCGGTCATCCTCGCCTTGGCATGCACCTCCTCGTCCGAGACGCCAAAGCGGCCCGCCACGATATTTTCCTGCAACGTTCCCGAGAACAGCCAGCAATCCTGCAACACCGCACCGATATTGCGCGTACGGTCCGCCGGATCAATGGCCCGCGCATCAAGCCCGTCCAGCAGCACCGTGCCCTGATCGGGTTCATAAAGCCCGAGAATCATCCGTGCGAGCGTGCTTTTACCCGACCCGACCGGACCAATGATCGCCACCTTTTCCCCCGGTTCAATGGTCAACGAAACGTCCCTCAGCACATCGCCGATTTCTGCATCATAGCCGAAAGTGACATTCTTGAGCTCGATCTTGCCGGCAATTCTGGGCCGCACCAGATAGCGCTGGCCTGACTGCCGTTCCGTGTCGGCAGCCATCAGTGCGCTGACCTGCCGATAGGCGACCGACGCCTGATGCAGCCGTGTCAGTACCTGGCTGACCTGCCCCAAAGGAGCCAGCGCCTTGCCGGTGAGGATGACGCAGGCGATCAGCGCACCCATAGACACCACGCCATCGCGGATCAGGAAAACGCCATAGAAAACAATGGCGATCTGCGCGATCTGCTGGACAAGCACAGTCAGATTGATCGTGCTTTGCACCAGCATCCGTCCCTTGCCGCTGCTGTCAGACTGGCTTTTGACGGCGGATTTCCAACGGGCGCGCATGACGGCTTCGGCACCGGTGGATTTCAACGTCTCCATCCCCGTCAGCGTTTCCATCAGCACAGCCTGCTTGGTCTGGCCGTCCTGACTGGTGTT
>JAGXHB010000052.1 GCA_024636425.1 Roseobacter sp. | reverse complement strand
CGCCGTGCTCTTCCATGAACGCGTCGGTTTCCTCACGCGTGGTCAAAGGGTGATCCTCGACCTCGAAACCCTCGCGCTCCAGCAGGTCCTTGGATTTGAGTCCATAGGGGCAGAGGTGGTCGGGCATCACCATCCGGTAAAGCCTGGCTGTCTGGGTTGTGTCTTTTGGCATGTCATATCCTCCGTTTTTGGGTTCAGGCGTCGCAGCCATAAAAACCGCGATAGCCTGCCCGCAGGCCGGCATCGAGCTCGAGCACGAGGTTGGCGTCCTGCACTTCACCGCTGTTTTCCAGCGCCGCAGCCCCGTCCGGCGCACTGAGGGCCACGGACATCCCTTCGGCGCTCAAGGTGCCGGTTGCGTCGGTTGAACCAAGACGCACCAAGTCGCCGCTGATCTTTGCCAGCGCCGCCGGAGCACCGTCGATCTGTCCTGTGGCAAGCACAGGTTTGCTGGTCGTCGTATACTTGAAGGTGCAGATAGCCCCATCCGGGAAAAGCTGCGCGATCTCATCGCCGGTCAGGAACTCCAGATCGAGGATGGCGATTTCGGCGGATGAGAGTGCCTCGTTCAGATCGACGATGCGGGCTGGACCATCAGGGCCTTCATCAGCCGCGTCACCATTCGCGTCGATGTCATTCACCAGATACCGCATCTCGGCGATTTCCTTGTCCTGGGCAAAGATGATCTCGTCGGCCAGTTTGCGCACCCGCGGGTCAGAAATGTTGGCGCGGCTCGATGTCATGATCGCGATCGAATGGTGCGGGATCATTGCCCTCATGTAGCTGGTATCGCCAACGGTCGCCTGGCTCCGGACCAGCCAGAGGGATCCGGCAAACACCACGGCGCCCCCAATAAAGATGGCAGCGTTGATCGCCTTGCTGGAGTACATCGACAGCATGAAGCCCAGCATGATGATCGCCATTGTGGCCCCCATCAGCACGGCCATATAGGCGCGTGTTTCGGACCAGAAGATATGGCTCAGCAGATAGGTGTTGAGATACATCAGGATGAACATCACCACCGTGGATGTGGCGATCATCGCGAAAAAGCGTAGGTATGTCATTGGCGACCTCCAGTCTCGAAAAATTGATGTCCTATAGAAGGAACAACATTACTGCGCTGGAATGTTCCACCGCTTTCCGGGAAGGTACGGTTTTTGCGAACGTCGGAGCTACCGGGAAGCCTTGCCAATGCTGCCCGCCGCCTTTTGTTCCATCGCCAGATCGGCCAAGATGGGGCAATCGGGGCGGTGATCACCCGCGCATGCATCCACAAGATGCGACAGGGTCGCGCGCATTTCGGTCAGTTCGGCGATCTTGCTGTCAATCCGATCAAGATGCTCTTCGGCAATCTGCTTTACCTCGGCACTGGCGCGGTCAGTATCGGCATAAAGCTTCAGCAGGCTCCGGCAATCCTCGATCGTGAATCCAAGGGCCCGTGCCCGGCCGAGAAAGGCCAGCTTGTGCACGTCGCTTTGCCGAAAGCTGCGATAGCCATTTGAACTGCGCAGCGGTTCGACAAGACCGATGTCTTCGTAGTAGCGGATCGTTTTGGCGGGAAGGCCGGAAAGGTCGGCCACATCTCCGATGTTCATAATCGTTTCCTCCTTGAGTTCATTCAGCTGGAATTGGGGATGCCGAGGCTTCGGAGACGGGGCGCGCCGTTTCGTCCATCGCCGGGCGCACGCGGCGCAGCCGCAGCGCATTCGTCAGCACGAAGACGGAGCTGAGCGCCATCGCACCTGCTGCCAGAACGGGTGAGAGCAGAAGTCCTGACACCGGATAAAGCACGCCCGCCGCAACCGGGATCAGGGCGACGTTATATCCAAATGCCCAGAAAAGGTTCTGGCGGATGTTGCGCATGGTGCTCCGCGACACCTCGAGGGCGTTCACGACGCCGCGCAGATCGCCTGACATCAGCACCACATCTGCGGATTCGATGGCCACGTCTGTACCGGTGCCGATGGCGATACCCACGTCCGAATGGGCAAGCGCGGGTGCGTCGTTGATCCCGTCGCCAACGAACGCGATGCGCTGGCCCGCGCCGCGCAGATCGTCGAGGGCCGCCACCTTGCCGTCGGGCAGAACGCCCGCGATCACATGGTCGATGCCGGTTTCGCGGGCGATAGCCTCTGCCGTTTCGCGCTTGTCACCGGTGATCATGGCGACCTTCAGTCCCTGTGCGTGCAATGCGCGGATTGCAGCGGCGCTGGACGGCTTCACCGGATCGGATACCGCGATGACGGCGGCGACACGACCGTCGATCGCCGCGAAAAGTGCGGTGCGGCCCTGTTCGGCCAGCCGACGCTCCTCGTCGGCCAGATCGCCGATTGTCAGCCCCTCGCGGGTCATCAGGCGGTCGGCCCCGACAAGCACCTCGCGGCCCGCCACTTTTGCCCGCACGCCGTGGCCGGTGATGGATTCAAAATCCTTGGCGTCATGCCGCGCGACGCCCTCAACCTTTGCTGCGCGAACGATTGCCTCGGCGATCGGATGTTCCGATTGCGCCTCGACAGCGGCGACCAGTGCCAGCACCTCGGCGCGGTCAAAGCCGTCCGCAAGCACGAGATCTGTCAGTTCCGGGCGGCCCTGGGTGACCGTTCCGGTCTTGTCCAGCGCCACCACATCCACGCTTGAAAGCTGTTGCAAGGCATCGCCCTTGCGGAAGAGCACGCCCATCTCGGCGGCACGTCCCGTGCCGACCATGATCGACGTGGGCGTGGCGAGCCCCATCGCGCAGGGGCAGGCGATGATCAGCACGGATACGCCAGCCACCAGCGCAAATGACAGCGCGGGCGAAGGACCGACCAACAGCCAGACAATCACCGTCAACAGCGCCAATGCCATGACCGCGGGTACGAACCAGAGCGTGATCCGGTCCACCAGCCCCTGGATCGGCAGCTTGGCGCCCTGTGCCTCTTCGACCATCCGGATAATCTGGGCCAGCGTCGTGTCGGCGCCCACGCGCGTCGCGCGGAAGTGGAAGGCGCCGCTGCCGTTGACGGTGCCGCCGGTGACGAGGTCGCCCAAGGATTTGGCCACCGGCACCGGTTCGCCGGTGATCATGCTCTCATCCACACGGGCACTGCCTTCGGTCAGCTCACCATCCACTGCAATCCGCTCGCCAGGGCGCACGATCAGAATGTCGCCAGCGACGATGCGGTCGATGGCCACATCCTGCGGCTCTCCGTCCACCAGCACACGGGCTGTCTTTGCCTGAAGGCCCAGCAACTTCTGGATTGCAGCCCCGGTCCGACCCTTCGCGCGGGCCTCCAGCCAGCGGCCCAGAAGGATAAGCACCACGATGACGGCCGCCGCCTCGAAATAGACCACGCGCGATCCCGCGGGCAGCAGCGTCGGTGCGAAAAGCGCCACAAGTGAATAGATGTAGGCCGCCGATGTGCCAACCGCGACAAGGCTGTTCATGTCCGGCGCGCCTTTCAACAGTGCCGGGAAACCGCGTGTGTAAAAAGTACGTCCTGGCCAGAGCAGGACTGCCGTGGTCAACACGAACTGGATCATCCAGCTGGTCCAGTGGCCGATGGTGTCACCGATCAGACCGTGCATGCCGGGGATCAGATGTGCGCCCATCTCAAGTAGAAACACCGGCAGGGCGAGGGTCGCTGCCACGACAGTCCGTCGTGCCAGAACCCGCGCCTCTTCGTTCTTGCGGGCTCCTGCGTCTTCCGATGAACTATCTTCGGCCTGAGTAGCGGGGTAACCTGCGTCGCTGGCCGCCTTGATGAGGTCGACAACCGCGACCGCGCCCTCCAGATAGGTGACCGTAGCGGTTTCCGAGGCCAGGTTGACGTTCACGTCCAGCACGCCCGGCAGCACTGCCAGTGCCTTGTCCACCCGACTGACGCACGAGGCACAGGACATGGATGAAATGTTCAGACGTACGCTCCGGCTCCGGGCCGGATAGCCGATCTCCTGAAGGGTCGTGGCGATTTCGGCGATGCGCTCCGGTGCGTCGATCTGCGCCTGGGCGGTCTCGTTGGCGAGATTGACACGGACATCGCTGACCCCCGGCAGAGCCGTGAGGCCACGTTCCACGCGCCCGACGCAGGAAGCGCAGGACATGTTCTGCAGGGAAAGCCGAAGGGTGCGCGGATCCGACATGAGAATCTCCTTGTTCTGATTCTCCTACAGATAGGGGCTCCAGTTACTGGAAGGTCAACAGGCATGTACAATAAAATTCTGGCCATTGACCTTCCCGCGCAGGAACGCCTTATATGCATGCCGTCAAAGGAGATTGCGATGCTCAGATTCAGCGTACCGAACATGAGTTGCGGCCATTGTACCGCTTCCATCAAGAAGGCCATCATGGCTGCCGACCCAGATGCAAGAGTTTCGTGCGATCTGACTGCACGTATCGTCGACGTCGACAGCACCCTGGATGAAGCTGAATTGGCCGCAGCGATCAGCGATGCGGGCTACGGGTCTGAGAAGCTGGCTGAAGTTCGGTAGCCAAGATGCGTCAGCAACGCTCCGCTGAACGGAGATAGTGGCTCTCTCTATGTCGCTGATATGCAACACTCTCTGACAGCAGCGGCCAAAACTCGCCTGTTTCAAAAAAAGCGACAAACCTTCCTGCGCAGGACGGATTGACTGTACTGCACAGGTCTCCGATGTTGGCGGCATGAGCTTTCGAGTTTTCATATCAAGCTGGTCAAGGGCGTTTACGTGCATTGCGTTTGCGCTGGCATTGGTATTGTCACCACCTTCTGCCGCTCACGCGGCGTCCGGCATGCATGGTGGACATCAAGCCAAGTCTGTTGGTGTCGTTGGTGCTGCCATGACCCATGACACCGGAAGCGATGCGCATCACGCGCATGAGAAGCTTAAGGTCGTAAGCGACATCGACATCGCAGCTTCAGACAAGGATGGCAAAGAGCAACAATCCCAAGAGTGTTGCAACGGCATCTGTATTTCTGTCGTCTTCATCGAAGACACCAAGATCAGAGCAGAGCCGGTTGGTACAAGTGAATATGTCATTCTGGACGGTCAAACGTATTCGGTAGAAACAGCAGGGTTTCTTCGGCCCCCTCGATTCCTGATCTGAACCGGCGCCCAAATCGGGTGTGAGCCTTGCGCAGATTCTGCGTGAGACAACGTTCACCAATCAGGTTACTTTCATGAAAATTCATCTACTTATGGGGGCTTCGGCCCTCGGGCTTAGCGCATGCGCCTATGAGCCCACCCCCTTGCCGTCCGTCGCGACCCAACAGGCTGTCGTCAACGCGGCAGTTTCGTCACCGATCAGCTATCAGGACCCGTTGGCGGGCTACACCTATCGCGGCCCTACAGGTCCCCGCGACTGGCGTTCCGTCAATCAAGAACAGACGGAGGGCAACTGATGCGGGTATCGAAGTTTCTGCTGGTTTTCGGCTTTCCGCTAATCTTGGGTGCTTGCGCCACCGCTGTGCCGGGCATCTACACGGAACCAAAAGCTGGCTTCGCCAATATTTCCAGCCAGGTCACACCAGCCATTGGCAAACGGACAGCCTTCGCCGAAACCCAGGCCGAAAACGAGGCATTGAAGAAGCAGGTGCACGCAATGGTGCACCGCAAGACCATTTCGGCGGACACCGCCGTTCAGGTCGCGCTTCTGAACAACAAGGGGTTGCAGGCGTCTTATGCGAATGTCGGCCTATCCGCCGCTGAGGCCTGGCAGCAATCGACCCCGGAAAACCCGATCGTTTCGATTGGTGTATTGGGCATCGGTGCGCCCGAACTGGGTGCCTACAGAGCGATCGAAGGACTGATACGGTCGAACGTACTCGATGCCACCACCCGTAAACAACGTGTGGCCATTGCTGACGCAAGCTTCCGGCAGGCACAGCTCAACGCGGTGAACGACACACTCGTGCTGGCCAATCAGACGCGGAAGGCATGGGTCGATGCAGTAGCCGCCTTCGAGGCGGTGAGTTATCTGCGCCGTGCGAAAGCGACCTCTGACGCCGGATCGGAATTGGCTATGAGGCTGGGCGAGACCGGCGCGCTCAACACAGCAGGGCAGGCCCGTGAACAGGCATTCAATGCCGAACTCGCCGGACAACTTGCCCAGGCACGCTTGAATGCTACCCGGTCCAAAGAGCAGCTAACCAGGCTCATGGGGCTGTGGGGCACCGAAGTCGACTATTATGTACCCGATGCCCTTCCTGCACTGCCGCGTTCCGTGGGTCGTGTGACTGACATCGAAGCGAAAGCATTGCGAAATCGGGTTGATCTGCGCGTTGCCAAACTTGGCCTGGAAGCACAGGCCAAGGCGTTTGGTCTGACTGATCAGACTCGCATTGTCAGCGATCTCGAATTCATCGCCGGGTTCGAAGCGGAGCGGGAAGCTGAGGATGGAGAAACAGAGACCGTAACCACCCCTCAGGTGGAAGTGGAGTTCGCAATCCCGATCTACGACACCGGTAAGGCACGGATGCGCAAGGCGGAATTGTCGTATCTGCAAGCAGCCAACGTGCTGGCAGAGAGAGCCGTCAACGTCCGGTCCGAAGCGCGTGGTGCTGAAGCCTCTTATCATGCGTCATATAAGATCGCCCGCCACTACCGTGACGTTCTGGTGCCGCTACGCACAACTGTCGAAGAAGAGGGTCTGCTGTCCTACAACGGCATGATCACCAACACATTCGAACTGCTGACAGATGTGCGCGAAAAACTTGGCGCATCACTGGAAGCGGCAAACGCAAAACGCGAATTCTACATGGCACAGGCTGATCTGACCGCTGCGATCTATGGCGGCGGCGAAGGCGGTGGCAGTGCTGGTGGAGAAGGCGCGACACTTGCCGCCGGTGGCGGCGCAGGACACTGAAAGGAACTGACATGCTAAATAGACGTCAATTACTCGGAGCCGGCGCGGCAGGTGCAACGCTGGTATCTTCGAAAGCCTGGGGTCAAACCCTGAACATGGGCCTGCCCGAAGCTGCCCAAATGGATAGCGCAGCAACGGCGATCACGGCGCGTCCCAATTCCGGACCGGACTACAATCCGGTTGTGACACTGAACGGCTGGACATTGCCACACCGGATGAACAACGGGGTGAAAGAGTTCCACCTCGTTGCCGAACCGGTCGAGCGCGAGCTCGCCGATGGCATGATCGCGCATCTGTGGGGCTACAATGGTCAATCCACCGGGCCGACCATCGAAGCGGTCGAAGGCGACCGGGTGCGCATCTATGTCACCAACAAACTGCCGGAACATACCAGCGTCCATTGGCACGGGATGATCCTGCCATCGGGTATGGACGGTGTGGGCGGTCTCAGCCACCCCGGCATTCCGCCCGGAAAGACCTTTGTCTACGAGTTCGACTTGGTAAAATCGGGTACCTTTATGTATCATCCACACGCTGATGAAATGGTGCAGATGGCCATGGGGATGATGGGCATGTTTGTCATCCATCCCAAGGACCCAACCTTCATGCCGGTCGACCGTGACTTCCTGATCATGCTGAACGCCTTCGACATTGACCCGGGCACCTACGTGCCGCGCATCATGACGATGACGGACTTCAACCTGTGGACATGGAACAGTCGGATTTTCCCTGACATTGACCCGCTGGTCGTTAATAAGGGCGACAAGGTGCGCGTGCGCGTCGGCAACCTGACGATGACGAACCACCCGATCCACATGCATGGCTACGACTTCAAGGTGACTTGCACGGATGGCGGCTGGGTCCCTGAGACTGCCCAATGGCCAGAGGTTTCCATCGACATCCCAGTGGGCGCGATGCGTGCCTACGAGTTCGTGGCCGATCACCTGGGTGACTGGGCGATCCATTGTCACAAGTCGCATCACACGATGAACGCCATGGGACATGACGTGCCGACCTTCATCGGTGTGAACAAAAAGCCGCTGACCCAGAAGATCCGAGAATTCCAGCCCGAATACATGCCCATGGGAACGGCGGGCATGGCCGACATGGGCGTCATGGAGATGCCGTTGCCCGACAACACGGTGCCGATGATGACGGGCTGGGGTCCGCATGGCCCTATCGAAATGGGCGGCATGTTCTCCGTCGTGAAGGTCCGTGAGGGTATCGATGCGGACGACTACGAAGACCCCGGCTGGTATGAAAACCCTCCGGGCGAGCAGGCCTATGAATGGACGGGTGAGTTGCCGGAGTTCGCCTCCAACAACAACCCCAAGACAATTCTCACGCCAAAACCAAACTCAAAGGGCTGACCGGCCCTTTGAACACACCCCATCAACAAAACTACAGGAAAAAAATATGAAAAGCCTTCTACTCACAACCGCAATTGCGTTCACTCTTTCTGCACCGGCATTCGCCGCTGGCAGCCACAGTGGTGGCCATGATGAAGCCAAGGTCGACAACCATGCTGCAGATCATGCTGCTATGATGATGGTTGGCAAGCCCGGCACGGCGGAAGATGTTGACCACACGGTGGACGTTATAATGCGCGAAACTGATGACGGTGAGATGCTCTTTGAGCCCGCCAGCTTTGACATCAAACCTGGCGAAACCATCCGCTTCAAGGTCAAGAATGCCGGTGAACTGGAGCATGAGTTCGTCTTGGATACGATCGAACAAAACGTCGTGCACAAGGCCATGATGGCAAAAATGGACATGGAGCACGACGATCCAAATTCAATCCGTCTCGATGCTGGTGGTGAGGGTGAGGTCATCTGGACCTTCGCGAATGAAGGGACCTTTGAGTTCGCATGCCTGATTCCTGGCCACTACGAATCCGGCATGCACGGCCCGATTACCGTCTCTATGG
>JAGXHB010000051.1 GCA_024636425.1 Roseobacter sp. | reverse complement strand
TGTGCCGAACACGGTCAAAGCATCGCGCTTGCCGTCGATCGCATCAAGCATCAGGGGTATCAGATGGGTTTCAGGACGGTGAAATTCGCCGACTTCCCCATCGGGATCTGCGCCTGCCACATTAAAGTAGCGGAAGATCACATTTTTCAAACCATGCGCCACGTCGAAACCGCAGAGGATGTCTTCGATGGCGCGTTTTGATGCACCATATGGATTGATCGGAAGCTGCGCGCTGGCTTCATCAAGGACCACATTATCCTGATCGCCGTAGGTCGCGCAGGTTGAGGAGAACACGAAGTTCAGGCATCCCGCATCGACCGCCGCCTCGATCAGGTTCAGTGATCCGGTGACATTGTTGCGCCAGTACACGCCCGGCTGTTTCATGCTGTCGCCAACCTGGCTTAGCGCGGCGAAATGCATGACGGCGACGGGTTGATACTGCGCGAAAGCAGCGTCGATCTGCGCGCGATCCCGCAGGTCACCTTCAACCAACGGGCCGAATTTAACTGCGTCGCGCCACCCCGTTACCAGATTGTCAAAGCTGACCGGCGTATGACCGGATGCAGCAAGCGCCTTGCAAGCGTGCGAGCCAATATAGCCCGCGCCGCCCGTCACCAATACGTTTGCCATCCGCCTGCCCTTGTTCGTCGCCTATTGTGCGGCTTTATCAACCTGCATGATCTCTTGCAAATACGCATACAGGTCGTCGCGCAGTTCGGGGCGGGCCAGACCAAATGATACTGTCGCCTGAAGGAACCCTGCCTTGGATCCGCAGTCGAACCGCTGACCTTTGAACCTGTACCCGAATACATCGCGGTTCTGGGTCAACTCTGCGGCAATCGCATCTGTCAACTGGATCTCTCCACCTGAGCCGGATTTCAGCTGGTTCAGGTTCTTGAGCACGTTGGGAGAGAGAATATAACGGCCGATAACAGCAAGATTGGAGGGGGAGTCTTCCTGCTTGGGCTTCTCGACCATACCCTTGATCTTGACCAACTCTCCGCGGTCTTCCTCCACGTCAAGCATCCCGTAGGAGGATGACCGCTCGGGCGCGACTTCCATCGCCGCGACGATATTGCCGCCAGTCTCGTTATAGGCTTCCACCATCTGCTGCAGGCATGGCTTTTCCGCCGCGATCACGTCGTCGGGCAGGATCACCGCAAAAGGTTCGTTCCCGATCAAACGCCGTGCACACCATACTGCATGCCCAAGACCCAAGGCCTTGTGCTGACGGATATAGGCAATGGCACCGCTGTCCATGTTGGTATTCTTGAGGATCTCGAGAAGGTCCGTCTTATTCTTTGAACGCAGTTCCTGCTCCAGCACAGGGGAATGGTCAAAGTAATCCTCAAGCGCGCCTTTGCCGCGGGAAGTCACAAAGATGAATTCCTTGATCCCGGCTGCGCGGGCCTCGTCGATGGCGTACTGGATCAGGGGGCGATCCACGAGGGTCATGATTTCCTTCGGGACAGACTTGGTTGCGGGCAAAAACCGCGTCCCCAAACCTGCTACGGGGAAAATCGCTTTGGTTACTTTCTTGGCCATGTCGGTCGTCGCCTTTGCGTGCGTTAGAATTGTTTCCGGTTGCGAAACTGCAAATCACTATCACCTACCGTTTAACACTTAAAAGGCGCTTACTCCAAAATTGTGGCGGTATTCTGCCAGTTTAGGGAATAAAGCCTCTCTGAGACGCAACACGCTTGATCTGCGCTTGTTCCAGTTTTTTACGCGAGATAACTTTTATCAAACTTTCCTCGCGGTCAACTTTACCAAAGATACCGCCTTTTTGCACCCAGAAACCAGCCTCGTCAAAAGTGACGCGATGAAAAAGAGCGGTCGGAGACAGCACCAGCAGGGTCACATTGCACCCCGCTGCTGTCTTTTCCCGCGCTATGGCTCGGTTTTGCGAGAGACGCGTCAGGCGGCTGACAATCATGATGCTTTGTCGCGCAAGTGCCGGAAACTTCAGGAAAGGTGATGCGGAATGTTTCGGCAATCTGGCAGCAACGGCCTGCCGCCCCTGCCCCTCCGCATACCCTTGGTCAAGTCGCCGCAGCAGCCTGCGCACGTCCCCTGGTTCAAGCTGCCCCGACTGCATCAGGCGCAGCAAACGATGGCGCTGCTCCAGACGCAGCGCGGTCCAGTGGGCGGGTTGATCGGGTTGCTGGATATGCTTGCGTTGAAAGACAGCCCAGCTTGCACCGATATCAAACAGATCAACGGGCACACGCGACGCGGTACGCATCCGGTTTTCTGCATAGCCATGGTGCACTTCTGCAAGCGGAACAATCGCGGTGGCGTAGCCAGCCTGCGCCAGACGCATGTTCAGATCGGTCTCATCGAGGAAATAGTGAAAAGCGGGATCGAACCCCCCCAGTTCAACAAGGACGTCCCGCCGGAATGCCATATTCGTGCCTTCGGTCTTGATCGCACGGCCCTTGGGCGGTGACATGACGGTCGCTTGCCTCGGGTCCAGCACCAGCGGATGTGCCAGCCCCATCCCGTCAAGGCTCGCCGCTTTCCATTGAAATGAAATGCCGTTGCGCGCCCTGACGTAGCCGCCCATCGCCGCGATTTTGGAACGCAAGGCCGGGGCTGTCAGATGGCGCAACCACATGGGTTCAGGCACAGCATCATCGTCGATGAACGCGATGATTTCCCCTGCCGCATGCGTCACGCCCAGATTTCGCGCCGCCGAGATGTTGGGCTCATCGAACGGCACTAGCTTGATATGCGCGGCGAAGGTCAGCTTTTCCGCCGCGGCGATCCCTTCGGGGTCTGCGACGACGACAACTTCGAAATTCCAGTATTGCAGTTGGGAAATGCCTGTCAGCGTCCGCGCCAGCGACTGTGGTCGCCCACGGCTGACGATCACGACGCTCACAGGCAGATCGGTCATTCCAGACCCATTTGCGCCATCATCGCCTCGATCTTGGGTACATCTTCGGGGTTGTTAAGCTCCCAGAACTGGCGGCCTTTCGCTTCAACTTCGACACACAGAACCGTCTGGCCGTTCTCCATGAAACGAAGCTGTTCCAGCCCTTCAAGCTGCTCAAGCGGGCCGGTCGGCCATGCGGGATAGTCCGCAAGTGCTGCGGGCCGATACGCATAGACACCCACGTGGTGAAAAACCGGCGTCTGGTCATCATCGGCGTAGGTTTTCGAGGTGAAAGGTATCACTTCCTTCGAGAAATAAAGCGCCTTGTGGTCGGCAGCAAAAACCGCTGTCGTGCCACCGACGCGGCCTTGCTTGCGGTCGGTCAACAGGCTGTTCAGCGCCATTCCATCACAGCGCAGCACGGGCGTTGCGATCCCTGCGTCGGGGTCGCCTTGCAGACCCTGTACAAGGCTTTCGACGAACCAGTGAGGGGTCAGCGGCGCGTCGCCCTGAAGGTTGACCACGACATCAAATCCGCCCCCAAGCAGGGCGTGGGCTTCAGCGCAGCGCTCGGTTCCATTGGCACAATCCTCCAATGTCATCACGACCTCTGCCCCGAAGGCTTGGGCGGCAGACTTGATCCGGTCGTCGTCTGTGGCAACAACAACACGGTCAACGCCCTGAACGGCACAGGCGGCGCGCCAACTTCTTTCGATCAGGCTGCGCGCGTCACCGCCCGCCCCCCTGAGCATCGCAAGCGGTTTCGCAGGGTAGCGTGAAGACGCATATCGCGCAGGAATAACAATAAGAACCGACATCAGGACGCCTTCAAATCAACGCCGGGCGCATAGGCGATGAAGAACGGGTTGGCGAAATCTGCTTTGCCGTATTTCAATGGGGTCAGGTCATCAAACCGCACGACATGACCGCCTGCACCCGTCAGCACGGCATGCCCGGCAGCGGTGTCCCACTCCATCGTTCTGCCGACGCGCGGATAGAGGTCTGCCTCTCCGGTGGCGATCAAGCAAAACTTGAGCGATGAGCCCGCGCTCTTCATGTCCTGCACGTCGTACTTGGCGATATAGTCATCGGTCGCCTGATCCCGATGTGATTTCGACGCAACCACCAGCAGCGCCGAATTGTCCGGTTCAGACACTGAAATAGGCTCTAACTTGCCCACTTCATCCTTGTTGAAATCCCCCTTCTCCTCAACCGCGTCACCGTTGGCGAGGGTAAAGAACAACCGCGATCTGGCGGGGGCATACACAACGCCGCGGGTGGGCAGGCCGTTCTCGACAAGGGCAATGTTGACGGTAAAGTCGCCGCGACGGTTGATGAATTCCTTGGTGCCGTCCAGCGGATCGACGATCAAAAAGGTATCGCCACTGGCAGTATGGGTCGCCGACTGTTCCTCCGTCACCAGCATGATGTCAGGAAACGCGGCGCGCAAACCGTCCGAGATGATCTTGTCAGCCGCTTCGTCAGCGATGGTCACGGGGCTTTCATCCGACTTGGTCTTCACCTCAAAATCGTCGGAGGTGTAGATTTCCATGATCCTGTCGCCCGCCTCAAGGGAAAGGCGGCGCATGACTGTCACCAGTTGTTGATAATCCATAATGACGCTGACCCTTTAGTTTCGTTGATTACTTTGCTGGAACCTCTTATGGTTTGACCTTAACGGAACAGCAAGAATTCCGTGCGTTTGATAGCACAAAGAGGCTGACTGAGATGTTTCAACCAAGTCGCAGCAACCGGGGCAGCCTGTCTTCTGCTATCAATATAGCGGAGCTGATCTACCATTCTATCGTCAGGCAGGTCCGCAAACAGCACAACAATGCTTTTGTAGCGCTTCTGGTGAATATCTTGCAGTCGATGATCTTTGTCGGCGTGTTTTACCTTATGTTTTCGATTCTCGGGATGCGCGGTTCCGCGATCCGAGGTGATTTCATCATCTACATCATGACGGGCGTCTTCCTGTTCATGACCCACAGCAAGGCAGTCGGTGCGGTTTCCGGATCGGAAGGGCCAGCCAGCCCGATGATGCAGCATGCCCCGATGACGACCGCGATTTCCATCGCCTCCGCCGCTTTGGGATCATTTTACATCCAGTTTCTGTCGCTTTGCATCATTCTGTTCGGGTATCATATCGCCTTCGTTCCGGTTGAGCTCGCGGATTGGGCCGGTGCCTTTTACATGCTGATTTTGGCATGGTTCACGGGCGTGGCGGTCGGGATGGTCTTTCTGGCGATGAAACCCTGGTTTCCGGCTTTCACCGGGGTCGCTGTCACGCTGTATCAACGGGCAAACATGATCGCATCAGGCAAGATGTTCGTTGCGAACTCCTTGCCGAGCTTCATGCTCGCGATGTTTGACTGGAACCCGCTGTTTCATGCGATTGATCAGGCGCGCGGCTTCTCGTTCATAAACTACAATCCCCGCTACACCAGCTGGGAATACGCGTTCTGGGTTGGCGTCGTGCTAACAGTAATCGGCCTTATGGGCGAATTTTATACACGCAAACACGCATCCGCGAGCTGGAGCGCGCGCCGTTAGCGTCAGTTTACGACCCGCATTGTCAGGTTGATACGTCCCCCCTTGGGCAGCAGCTTGGACGATCCTGCCCGGATCCGGTCAATCCCGTGGTAGTTCAACCGCGCTTCGCCCCCCATGACCACAACATCACCGGTTTGCAGCCAAATGCTGTCGGTCTTGCCGCCACGCTTTTGACCCCCAATGCGGAACAGTCCTTCATCCCCCAATGAAACGGACACTACCGGCCACCGAAAATCAGCTTCGTCACGGTCTTGATGCAGGCCCATTCTGGCGTCTGAGGCATAATAATTGACCAGACAGCATTCCGGTTGCCGCTCGACCCCGGTCAAGGCGTCCCAGATTGCCAGCACATTCTGTGGAATGGCGGGCCATGGCTGCCCGTCCGGATGCGTTTGCGCATACCGGTATCCTTGGGCGTCCGACGT
>JAGXHB010000050.1 GCA_024636425.1 Roseobacter sp. | reverse complement strand
TTAAGATAATGAAGGCGCGGCACCAGCTCCGTCAACCATTCAGTCGGATCGGTAAGAAGTGGAGGGTTTCAGGCCAAGGTATCCAGCCAGACCTTAGATATTATACCTGAGACACAGATACATCTCACGATTGATTCAGTTACTTTAGCGAATACACTTGCCAGAAGATTTGCGAGCGCCACGAAGCTGGCGTTCACGAAGGCCTGCCTTTCACTGTATCAAGCTTTTAAACGAGGCAATGCGTCTGAATATATTTCTTTTGACCCGGCCTACTTCAGCATGATCGGTTCGCCATGCGGGGTTGCAGCAGCGGCCTGCTCCCATCTAAGTTTAGTTGCTGCCAGATCGGCTTTTGTCGTCAAAGCTTTGTTGGCCACTAGTTTTTCAAGTGCGGATAGCCAGTGTTGATAATACGCTCGGTCGGTTCCTGAATGAATTTCTGACGAAAGGGCTTCCGCCCACTCGTCCCATCCAAACGCTCCATTTTGATAGAGGTTTACCACCATTGCAAAAGCTTGCGCCTCCCATGGCTCATTGAATACAGGCGCGTTGTCTTGCAGCTCGACGCCCCCCAACTTGTCTAGGTCAGGCCTATTCATTGCGGTGCCCTTAGATACGGTTCCCAAAGATCCAGCGATATAGTGTCTCTGTCATTTCCCTGCTCACCCCAAAGATCACGGGACTTGAAGGTAACTTGATAAAGCCAATGTGGATTTTCACCCAAGCCTTGTGAGTTGCTATCTGGAAAGACGTGAAAGCCGTGCAATTTGGTTATCTCACCAGTCTTGTCTCTCGCATAACGCGGCAAACGGGTGTGGGTTCGTGGATGGTTATTCACCGTCTTGATTTGATCTCCCAAGCACCACGTCGGTGCGCCACGTGTGGGCCGATTGGTTGGCCCACCTGCGAATAAAACCTCACTGACCTGTGATGCGCCCAATTTTCTTTTCACGGGCTTTGGGGGATCAATCACGGTTTCTGTCTGAATTTCCATTTCGGATATCATAGAGCGTTCTTTCATCAGCCGAACGGCGGCGTCGATCCAAATCTTATAGTAAGGGGTTTGCATGTATTCCGCTGGATGCATGTTCTCTCTGGCGAAACGGGACATATCGATGTTCCACTCGCCACAGGCACCCAACGCAATCGTCAAACCGAGCGCGCGGCTTTCCCACGCGGCGTGAAAGAGGGGCTCGTCTTGTTCTTCGATCACCGGGCCAAAACCCATCATGCCCCCAAGATCAGCACCACCGTTCATAATTGATCCTCCGGCTTCAAGGCCAAGGCGGTTCCAATCATTGAGTTTCGGGTCACAAGTTTGGCCAATTGTTCTTCTGACCAGCCCTCTGTTCCCGCTGGCCTTTGTGGGACAACAAGATACCGGATTTCCGCGGTTGAATCGTGAACTTCTACTTTGGTGGTCGCAGAAAGCGATACTCCGAAATCTTCCAAAACCCCTCGTGGATCAATGACGGCACGGGATCTGTAAGGCGGGGATTTATACCATGTCGGCGGAAGACCAAGCACCGACCAAGGGTAACATGAACAAAGTGTGCAAACGACCAGATGGTGGACGTCATCAGAGTTGAAAACCGCCTCGATGTGTTCACCTTGCCGCGAAGTGTAGCCGAGCGAATGAATTGCCGCCGTTGAATCTGTTTCCAGCCATCTGTTGAACGTCTGGTCGCTCCAAGATTTGGCAACCACATGAGCCCCGTTTTGCGGTCCTATTTTCGTTTCATAGGTCTGAACAATCTCATCGACGGCACCGCTATTAATATACCCTTTTGCGGAAAGCACGGTTTCAAGCGCTCTGACCCGAGCCTCAGTATCCGTCAGATGCGAATGGTCGTGATCGCGATCATGATCCTGATCGTGGGTATGTTTGTCTGAGCTCATATCGCCACCATATCTGTTTCGCACAATCATAGGCTAAAACAGATATGTATTCGAGTCAGTCGATTTTGATTAAGCCAACGGCGTTCCGCCAATAGAAGGTTCTTTCGCTCAGCACGCACCTCGCGACCTAAAGTGCTACGTTAGGGCCATCGGACGACCCGGAGACTATCTCGACCGCGCCTCCAATGCACTGCCAAGGACGACGGTCATATGGTGCCGCTTCTCACGCCTCGCCGAAAGTGCCCGTCTCGCGAGGCCCGCGCATTCAAGTTGTGTCGGTCTCTGATACTGCCCATCGCGGCCGTTGATCTGATCATGAATAGATCCGTATCGTTGAGGAGAACTTTGGCGACGGCGTGACATTGTCTGAAGTTGCGCCTGCATTGCCGACAATCAGATTTCCTAGCTAACTTTCAGCAAACGGTTGTCATGACCCTGGCAAATAACTGAAGACCTCAAGATGGCTCTCGAGACTGGGTTCACGCTACCAACACTGAGGCGGAGACAGCGGTTTGGCGGTCATATTCAGCGCGTTTGCTGCCCTAAGCCTTGCATGTGCCGCAGCGCCAAGCGCCTTGCAGTCTGCCAATGCAAGGTCGAACCACTTTGCGGAAAACGCTGTCAGCAGATCAGCGGCAAGCGCTGTCTCGCCCGCCTCCATGAGAACCTCGGCAGAGCGCTTGACCCCCGGCAATGCATTTTCGATGCAAGCCTCGAAATTGCGCCAATGGCTATCAGTTTCCGACAGAATTGTATCCTGCTTCTGAAAAGCCAGATGCATCAGCTGTTTGAAGCTGAACACCGCACTATCGCCGCTTTCGATACCTTGCGGCACAGTCGACACAGCCTCGGGAGTCGTGGGTTCCTTGCGGCGATCTAGAAAGCGCGCGCTTTCGCCCGTCGTCAGATACCGATGGCGTGTGTAGGCGTCCGGCACGGAATTCTGGCCCAACCAGACAGGCATCAGCGGTGCCGTGACCGGTCCAACAGGCGCGTGGTACATCATCCGCAGCTCCGGATGGGTCGGGTTTTCCAGCGGCACGACTTGGCCGTATCCTGCGGTATCGCCGGTTAGCCTGCTGGTCGAAATTGACCAGAAAACATCTTTCAAAGTGATTTTTCTGGAGCTCTTTGCGCGCCGTTGCATCTCCTCCTCGATCCAGACGACGCCGTCCCAACGTTCTTTCCCGTCTCCGTAGACGCGGTTTACGTCGAACGGTCCGGAAGCCGGATCGTACCAACCGTGGTCGCAAGCAGTCTGGATGAAATGGGAGGGAAACAGAAAATCCTCGTTAGGGGCGCTTGGCACTTCGCCGATATAGCCTGGACGAGACGCGCGGATGCTGTCCGCACCCAGCCGCTCGGCGGCCCATAGCCCCAAGCCTCCGGCAAACTCTATCACGACCCAGGCTTCATCCGGATCCGCAATGATATGCGAGTTTCCACCATAGGTAGAATAGCCGTGTTCGGCGATCAACGCGCCGATCAGATCAACACCTTCGCGGGCGGTGCGGGCCCGCTCAACGACGATCCGCGCAAGGTCCGAGTAGTTGGGTCCCGTCTGATCCTTCGGGGTCTGGGCGATCAATGCAGCACTTGACGTGGACCAGATATCGCGCACAGCAACCCCGTGTTCGTTCAATCCACCATTCGTAAGGGGGGCGGGAACACCGAGATAATAGCTGTACTCAACACGCATATTACGCGCGGTTCTGCCGGCTTGAGGAATCTGGGTCAGATGGCCCGGCATGTCAGCCTGAGGCGTGACACCCACAGTGATCGTCGCATCGGCGGGGAAGGTCTGCGCAGGTGCGATCGTCAGCCAATGGCTTGAAGGTTCGTCGCCATAGCCTGCAAGATAGGGAATGCCCGTGGCTGTGTGCGACTTGCCGATATAGATACCGTAGCTCAAATTGTAGATCCTTCTTATTCGGGGGTGCCGACCGTTCCTAATGGGAAGTGACAGGCATGCATACGCTTGTTCCCTGCGGTGACATGAGGGGGCACCACCTTGTGACAGAGCGGACGGGCATGAGGACAGCGGGACACGAAATCGCAGCCCTGGGGGCGGTTTAGCAGGCTTGGCACCTCGCCCTTGACCACCATATGCGTCCGACGACGATCGGGATCGGGTTGCGGAACGCCGCACACCAGTGTTTCCGTATAGGGGTGCAACGGAGCCGCAAATACTTCGTCCGCGGGCCCCTCTTCGACTATGCGACCAAGGTACATGATCGCAAGCCGGTCGCTGATATGGCGCACCACCGGCAGATTATGGGTAATGATCAGATAGCCGAGCCCGTGCTCCGCCTGCAAGTCCGCCATAAGGTTCAGTATTTCTCCCTGCACCGACACATCCAGCCCTGCTGTAGGCTCGTCCGCGATGACCAGTTTGGGATTGAGCGCCAATGCCCGTGCGACACCGACACGGCGCGCCTGACCGCCGGAAAGCTCGTGGGGATAGCGTGACAAAAGCGCTTTTGGCAGGCGCACCATGTCGGCCAGACGTTCGGCTTCCCGGTCGGGGTCCACGTTTCTGATACCGTGGATTTTCATTGGCTCGGTGATCAGCGCGCGGACGGATTTGCGCGGCGACAATGACCCAACCGGATCCTGAAACATCATCACCATATCGCGCCGGAAGCGTTTGAAGCCACTTTCCGCCATGCCCCTGATGCCCTGCCCTTCGAACTGCACTGAACCTCCCTGCGACCCAACAAGGTTCAGGGCGGCGCGCGCTAGTGTTGTCTTTCCTGACCCGCTTTCACCGACCAGACCGACGGTTTCCCCTGCATGCACCTTGATGCTCGCATCGACGACCGCAGTGACCCATGGCTGTTTCACGCCGCGCACTTTGGCCCAGACTGGACCCATTGTGTTGAACTTCACGTTAAGGTTCGCAATCTCCAGCAAAGGTTCGGGCGATATGGTCTTTGCACCGGCGGTGGCCGCAGCCCCGCGTGCGACAGTCGGCACCTCGGGCGGCGGTGGCCAGCTACTGTCTTGTTCCGGTCCGGCCAAGAGGTGGCAGCGGGCGTACCCACCCTGTTCCCCTTCGACCAGCGGCGGCTCCTGAGCCAGACAAAGCGGCATCACCCGCTGACAGCGCGCAGCAAAGATGCAGCCCACCGGCGGCTGGACAAGATCAGGAATATCGCCGGGGATCACCGGCAGCCGATGAGATTTCCCTTTGATCTGCGCCGGGTCGCATTCCAGCAGAGCGCGCGTATACGGGTGTTGCGCATGGTGAAAAATGTCGTGCACATTGCCTGCCTCGACAACCTCGCCTGCATACATCACCACCACCTCGTCGCAAAGCTCCGCAATAAGGCCCAGATTGTGCGAGACAACGACGACCGTCGCTTCGGTCTCTCGCTGCATTTCGCGCAACAGGTGAATGATCTGCGCTTCCATCGTGACGTCCAGCGCCGTTGTCGGCTCATCGGCAAGCAGCAGCTTGGGGCCGGTCAGCATCGCCATGGCAATGCCCGCCCGCTGACGCATCCCCCCTGAAAAGTTATGCGGGTATTGATCGACGCGCATTTCTGGGTCGGGAATGCCAACCTTATCCAGCATGTCGACCGACATCTTGCGTTTCTGCGCCTTGCCCAGTCCATCTCTGCGGTACAGTATATCGCGCATTTGCCGCGCATAGGTCAGGACGGGTATCTGCGACGTCATTGGGTCCTGAAACACAACCGACACGTCCTCGCCTCGCAGCGCAAGCATATCTTTTGTGGATCGGGTCAACATATCGCGACCTTCAAAGCTGATCTTCCCGCCCGTCACGATGGCATTGCTTGCCAGCAGATCAAGGATCGACCAAAGCACCGTGCTTTTACCGGACCCGCTTTCGCCAACGATGCCGACGATGCGGCCTGGCTGCACCGAAAAACTTACATTGCGCAACGCTTTGATCCGTCCGCGCGCAGTGCGAAACTCGACCGAAAGATCGCTCACATCAAGTACAGGATCCATGCGTCAGCGTCCTTTGCCCATGCGTGGATCGAAGATATCGCGCAGCGCTTCGCCCAGAAATGTGAAACCAAGAGTGGTCAGGATCAGCGGGATTCCAGCGGCAACCACCATCCAGGGCGCATTGCGGATGACCAGGTACCCTTCGTTCAGGATCGTGCCCCAGCTCGCCGTGGGCGGCAGAACACCCAGCCCCAGAAAGCTGAGCCCCGCCTCGACCGATACGACGACCGGCACGTCCATTGCGGCTAGGATCAGCAAGGGGCCGATCACGTTGGGCAGGATATGGTGCCACAGTATCCGAATAGTCGAAGCCCCGAGCGAGCGTTCAGCCTGAATGAATTCCGTATTGCGCAACGACATCGTGGCGGTCCGCGTCACGCGTGCATATTGCGGGATCGACGTGATGATGACGATGGCCAGCACCATTTCCATGCTGGGCCCGGTCAGTGCCACCGTGGCTAGCGCCAGAATGATCGTCGGAAAGGCGCGCACTGCATCGAAAAGCAGCAACAGCAGATTGTCGAGCCACCGTGGTCCCAGCCCCGCGATCATGCCCAGCAACAGGCCGATCGCCAGT
This sequence comes from Roseobacter sp., assembly GCA_024636425.1. Classification (GTDB taxonomy): domain Bacteria; phylum Pseudomonadota; class Alphaproteobacteria; order Rhodobacterales; family Rhodobacteraceae; genus Sulfitobacter. The sequence continues at coordinate 13,646 of JAGXHB010000050.1, read as the reverse complement.
GACACCGAAACGCCGATCGCCGCGATCTTGAGCGCGACGCGCCCGCCATAGAGCAGACGTGAAAACGTATCGCGACCCAGTTGGTCCGTCCCCGCGATATGATCCAACACCGGCGGCGACAGACGGGAGGGAATATCCATTGTATTGGGCTCGTAGGGGGCCAGCCAGGGTGCGAAGATCGCACTGATAAAGAACATCATCACAAGCACAAGTCCGAGCACGCCCTGCCAGTTGCGCAGGAACGCCGAGAGTTTCTCGCGACGCTCGCGGGCGGCGGACTCCCGGATGTCGGGGACCGTTACGATGACGGGATCAGAGGGAATCACGGACACGCGGATCAATCCAAGCAATAAGAAGGTCAGAGAAAAGGACGACGCCGAGGTAAAGTGTGGTCGCCACCAGCACGCCGCCCTGTACAACCGGGAAATTACGCGCCATCACGGAATCGAAGATCAGCTTGCCAAGTCCGGGTCTGGCGAAAATGATCTCGGCAAAAACAGCCGCCGAAATCAGGCCGCCGAACCCCATCCCGATCAAGGTGATTGTCGGCAGGATGGCAACGCGCAACGCGTATCCGAACACGATCCTTCTCTGTGTCAGGCCAAAGGCGCGGGCAGACCGGATATAGGTTTCGCCCATCACCTCAAGCATCGAGGCACGGACCATCCGGGCAAGGTATCCAACCCAGCTCAGCCCGACGGCAAAGGCAGGCAGGATGAGGTGCGTGAGCTGGTCCGCCGTGTCACCGGGCTCTCCTGCGCCGATGGCGGGAAGCCAGCGCAGATTGACCGCAAAGATCAGGATCGCCCAGATCGAAACAAGAAACGAAGGCACCGCGATGGTGCCCACGGACAGGATTCCGGTGATCCGGTCGACCCAGGTGTTCGGTTTCACCGCCGCCAGACAACCAAGCGGAATACCCAGTAACATGGCCCAGCCCATCGCCACAAAGATCAAAGCCAGCGTAAAGCCGATCCGCTCGAGGATGATCGTGGTGACCGACCGTTCGGTGAACACATCGATACCCAGATCACCGGTCGCTGCATTGCCTGCATAGATAAGGAACTGCTGCCAGACGGGCGCGTCCAGATGCATCTTTTCCGCATATCGCGCGATGGCTTCGGGTGTCGCCCGCGGCCCAAGCGCCACTGTCGCCGGATCGCCGGGGATCAGCTGTAAAAGCGAAAATAGAATGAGAACGACAAGAAACACCACAGCAACAGACAGGCCAAGCCGCTTGGTCAGATAGGCGATCACTTAACGAAGTCCCTTTCGTGGCCGAAACGCGTTCAGCAATTGACGCCCCGCCGCCAAACAACAGCGGGGCATCAACACATTAAATCCTTGCAAAACGACGGTAGTCCAATTCGCCGGACGGTGCCGCGCTGATCTGGATATCTGTCCCGTGCACATAGGCTTCTGGCTCGTGGTTGATCCAGACATAAGCGCCTGTTTCTTCCATGATATCCTGCATCTTTAGATAGATATCATTGCGCTTTTCGGGGTCGGATTCTGCTAGGCCCGCTTCATACAACCGGTCATATTCCGGGTCGGTCCAGCGTTCCCAGTTCCATACGCCGACCTGCGATGACACGAACCACTGAGCTGCTTCATACGGGTCCGGCGTACCGGCAAACCGCATCGTCCAAAGCTGAAGGTCTTGCCATGTATCACCCGCAGATTCCGATCCCATCTCCCAGAAAGGACCGCTGTCGAGCGGCAGAATTTCCACGGTGATGCCGATCACCGCGAGATTGGCCTGAATGATCTGCGAGGTCAGCATGCGTTCTTGGTTGTTCAGCGTCCGCAGCGTCAGGGTCAGCCCTGTCTCACCGGATGCGTCCATCAACTCACGCGCCTTTGCCGGATCGTAGCTATAGGATTTGGTAGCGTCGCGGTGACCGATCAAACCAGGGCAGACGATCCCGTTGGATTTGGTGGTGGTCCCCGAATAAGCGCCCGCAAGGATGGAATCGACATCCACCGCGTGTTGGATCGCCTGACGCACCAGCTTGTTTTGCAGCTTAGGATGTTCTGTGTTCATGCCCATCCACATATACTGCAATTCGCCCGCCGTCGTCAGGGACGAGTTGGGGGGCATGGCCGCAGCATAACGCGCCATCGTGTCAGCGCCCAGTTCCGTGCAATCAAGCTCGCCCGCTTCATAGGCAAGCTCAGCCGCTTTCACTTCGGTGATCACCTGCAAGGTGACAGTGTCAAAGCCAGGTTTTGGACCCGTCCATTCAGGGTTCAGCGCAAAGGTTGTCCGTTGGCCGGGGATCTGGTCGTAGGTGTACGGTCCGCAAATCGCCGGGAATTTGGTGGTGAACTTGCCACCCGCGTCTTTTGTCGCTTTCTCACACAGGATTGCACCCGGACCGTGGCACAGAGTGACCATGAAAAACGGCGCGAAAGGTTTGTTCAGAACAATGGTGCCCGTGCGGTCGCCGGTCACTTCAACATGGTCGAGCGCCTCGAAATAGCCGCCCCAATCAGTGCCTTTCATGCGTTCGTAAGAGTATTTGACATCCGACGCCATCAGCGGCCCATAGCCGTTCGACCAGATCAGCCCTTCAGTCAGCTCAAAGTCGATATGCGTGGGGTCGCGCTGTTCCAACTTGGTCACGTAATAGGTCGGCTCCCAACCGAAGGTGTCGCCCTCACGCTTGTACTGCGCCAGAAATGGCAGACATTGCTTTTGCGCTTCAACCTCTGTGCCGCCGATCATATAGCCGGGGTCGAGGATCTTGTTGTCGCCATCCAGCCGCAACCGCAACAGCTCCGTTCCCTGCGCCCGAGCGCCAAAAGGATAGATTCATGCCAGTCCCAAGGCTCCGACTGCTACGCCGCTGGCCAGAAAACCCCGCCGCGAAAGTTCGAGTTTCTTCATTCTTTGCACTCCCTGATCGCTTGTTGTTTGAACAAAGCAGATCATATCGCAAACCCTTCGGCTATTTCGCTCCTCTTCGCTGCTTGACACTGTATCAGCTTCTATGTGCGAATGGGCGCATGAAAGATGATTTCGCCGTCAACCTTGGTTTGCTGTGCAGCTACCGGCCCTCAATTGCCGAAGTGTGCCGCAGTTTGGGTGTGAACCGTCAGCAATTCAACAAGTACCTCGCAGGCCAGACGCGGCCCTCGCGTGCAAACATGCGCAAGATCTGCGACTTTTTCGGCGTAACCGAGGCGGAAATGTTGCTGGAGCATCCGCAATTCGAACAGATGATCTTGCTCAGGCCCGTTCCAGAGCAGTCGACCGGGCTAGGTAAGCCCCTTGAAAAGCTGGAAAGCATCTATCGCGAAAGCCAGAAGCTTGACCGATACGTTGGCTATTATTTCCGTTATTTCTTTTCCTTTGGGAACAAGGGTCTTGTCACGCGTTCTCTCGCCTCAATCCACGAAGTCGGCGGCAGATATTACTGGAAGAATATCGAAGTCTTACGCGATCCTGATACCGGAAAAACGATGGGTCTGAACAAGTACGAAGGCGCGCTGTTCTACCTCGCGGATCGCATCTACATCGTCGAATATGAAACACTGGAGAAGAAATCGGTAACCCAAGCGACGCTCTACCCCAGCCACCAGCACCGTCTGACAAGTCTTGTCGGGATACAGACAGGCGGCCCGACGCGACGCGGTCGCAAGCCGGGTGCATCGAAGGTACTGCTCGATCATCTCGGTCGCCGGATCAACGTCCGTAAAGCCCTGCAGGAAAGCGGTTTTTTTCACCCCACCTCTGGTCGGATCAGGCAAGATATTATCCCATTGATCACAAACCGGATAGACGCGGACAGTTTCGTGTTCGAGGTCGACGAGTTCTAGCCTTAGCGCCAATTCGGAAAAACACCTAGATTAATGCAGACTTCCAGCACCGTCAGTTCAAAGGCGTTATTTGACCGAACAGGTAAAGGCCATTGAGCGTTCCAGCTTGTGAAGTGCCCACCGAAGTCAGAACCTCTTCGCACCGGGTCCCTCCGCGCCAGACGTCCCATCAGATTTGATCGCTGGCTGTCCACTTCATGCCGTGCCGCCCACCTGGTCCTAACGGAATACGGTGCCGTCTACCCACATGCATTGCAATGGAACGGCAAGTTTATGGGCTGCAAATTCAGTTGCAGCCTTTGGTCTTCATAGACAAACTGCTGCCACATCGTCAGACAGAGAAAAAGCTCGGAAAGTTTGCGACACAACCCAAAATAATGCGCCTGACCTTGAGGGGTCGCGCTGCGGCACGAAGGGAACAAGGTCGAAGAGATCACCAAGCGCGCGAGGATGCACCCCTGAACGCAGCTAGCCCCGCATGGCCGCGAAGGCCCCCGGCGGGGCACCGACATAGCGGGCGAAGGCGACGCTGAAAGCGCTGGCAGAGCCATAGCCGATGCGCCTGGCAATTTCGGCGATCGGTGCCTCTTTCCGGGCCAGCATGTCCTTGGCCAGCGCCATCCGCCAAGTCGTGACATATTCCATCGGCGCAGCGCCGATCTCGCGGCGGAAACGTTCGTAGAAGGTCGAGCGCGACATTGCGGCGGCCTTTGCCAGCGCGGCCACTGAGTGCGGATGGTCGGGGTTCGCGTGTATCTGCCGCAGGGCAAGGCCGAGCTGCGGGTTCGCGAGTCCGCGCAGCAGGCCTGGTGTTGCGGCTGTTTCGGCGGTCGAGCGAAGCGCCTCGATCAGCAGCACTTCCAGCAGATGACCCAGCACCATGTCGCGGGCGGCACGGTCGCTCCGGGTTTCATCGTTGATCATCCTCACCAGCGGGGTCAGCCGGTCCGCGCCCTGGACGTGGATGACCTCGGGCAACAGCGACACCAGAAGGTCCTTGTCTCGGGAGGCAAAGGCACAATGGCCGACCAGCGCCTGCACTTCAGCGGGCACGTCGGGATTGCCCATTCGAAACACCCCGGGGCTGACCTCAAGGGGCCACGGCCGCGCGATGCCTGTCGGCGGCTCCAGGCTCGACATCGAGAAGTCGAAGACAGCGGGCACCAACACGAAATCGCCTGCCCTGAGACGGATTGGCGCGCGGCCGGCGATTGTCATCCAGCAACTGCCCTCGACCATCGCGCAGTAAAACGGACTGCCCATGTTCGAACGCTCAACGATCCACCGACCGCCGCCCGACACCAGCTTGGAGATCGACGGGGCGGGTTTCAGGAGGCTGACGACATCTGCGAGGGGATCACTCATGTTTCCGGACATATGCGAAAGTATTCAGGATTTCCAGTGATAGATTGTCCGGAGGATGTGCGCCATCTCCTAAACAAGGCAACAACAGGAGAAAAACACTATGCCCAGAATCCTCATCACCGGCTGCTCGACCGGGTTCGGCCTCGCCACCGCGCAGCGTTTCTGCGCCGCAGGCTGGGAGGTGGTCGCCACCATGCGCAATCCCCGCGAAGATATCCTGCCCGCGCAGGAGGGGCTGACCGTCCTGCCGCTGGATGTAACCGACGCGGACAGTGTTGCAGCGGCTGTCGCACAGGCCGGGCCGCTCAACGCGCTGGTCAACAATGCCGGGGTCGGGATGCTAAACGTGCTGGAAGGCGCGACGATGGAGAATATGCGCGAGGTGTTCGAGACCAATATCCTCGGCCCCATCGCCATGACCAAGGCCGTCATGCCGCAGTTCCGCGAGCGGGGCGAGGGTGTGATCGTCAATGTCAGCTCCAGCGTCACGGTCAAGCCGCTCCCTGCCCTCTCGGCCTACAGCGCCAGCAAGGCCGCGCTCAACTCTTTCACCGAAAGCTTCGCGCTCGAGGCGGCGCTCTTCGGCGTACGGGTGCGGCTGGTCTTGCCGGGCTCGTCGCCGACAACCTCTTTCGGTCAGAACGCCGTCGCCCGGATGGGGATGGAGATCCCCGCACCCTACGAGGCCTTTGTCATAGATTATCTCGGCGAACTGCGCGGATCGACCGAGGTGACCGTGTCGGACGATGTGGCGCAGGCGGTCTGGCGGGCGGTGACCGATCCCGATACGCCAATGAAAACTCCGGCAGGTGCCGACGCGATGACCTGGTTCCGCGAAGCCGGTCTGCCTGTGGATTGAACCGATGTCGTCGCCTGGCTGTGGGCGACGAGTTACCCCCCTGTTTCAAGGACACGACCCTCATGAACAACCTGATCGACCTCGCCCGCCAAATTCCCACGCCCGACGCTGCACTGACCGTCGCCTATTCGCCGGTCACCCTGCCGATGGAGGGCCGTCAGCCGCTGGAACTGCGCATCACCGCACCCGCCGAAGGAACGGATTTACCCATCGTGCTGTTCTCGCATGGAGGTGGCCCGTCGAACTACATCCCGTCTAAGGATGGCTATGCCCATCTCGCACAATTCTGGGCCGAGCGCGGGCTTGCCGTGATCCAGCCGACCCATGCCACGTCCCGCGTCGGCGGCTTGCCATCGGATGCGGAAGGCGTACCGTTCTTCTGGCGCGAGCGGGTTACGGAGATGAAAGCGATCCTCGACCGCCTGAACGAGATCGAGCATCCGGCCCCGGCCATTGTCGGGCGGCTGGATCACACCCGCATCGCGGCGGCGGGCCATTCCTTCGGCGGCTATACCACCGGCCTGTTGCTGGGCAGCCGCGTTCAGGGCGAGGACTTTCGCGATCCGCGCATCTCTGCCGGGCTTATGCTCACCGCGCCCGGCCGGGGCGGCAGCGATCTGACACCCGAGAATGCAGAGCGCTTCCCCTTCTTTGACGTGGATTTTTCCGGCCTCAAGACGAGGACCCTCGTGGTTGTCGGCGACGAGGACAATCCTCATTTCACGCCGCGCGGCCCGGACTGGTTCGCCGATGCCTTCCATGACAGCCCCGGTGCCGAGGCGTTTCTGACGGTGCTTGGCGTCGGGCACGGGCTGGGCGGCATTGCGGGACTCGACGCGAAAGAGACCGAAACCGAAGCGCCCGACGCGCTGGAAGCCACCAAGCGGCTGACGCTGGCCTGGCTGCGCACGGCCCTGGGCCTGGATCCCGATACCTGGAAGACCACCAGCGGGGCACTTGACGGACCCGCTTCGGCACTGGCGCATGTCACACCGAAGACGCCGCCCAAAGGCACGTAACTCTTCGACGATCGCCTTCGTCGCGCTAGCTCTGGCACTTCTCAAACGCAATGACGGCATCGGTGACCTCCGCGCTTTGCCCGTCGGGGAGCGTGGCCACGCGGTCGACAGGGCCGACGAATATCCGGGTCCAATCGGCCGGGTCCAGATCGACCCTTTCCAGCAGGTCTTCGGCCCCGGGTAAACCCAGCTTGGGCGGTCGCCACGACCATGGGGCGACGCGCTGGTGCGTGACTGTCAGGAGTAATCCGCCGGGACGGAACGCGGTGGCCGCGCGGCAGATGACCTGTTCCCAGGGAAAGTCGAACGGGGTTTGGAGGTAGCCAGATTAGGGTCTTGCCCAGCAATATCCCGAAAAAGGTCCTTCGCTCTTTGCCTATTCGACGAACTACCTGATCGACACTGATTAGAACGTTATCGTAGATGTTGAAGCCACAAGTGAAAACGCGGCTGCGCTGCTCACCTTGAACGCCGGACATTTCATGGGGTGAAGTTCAGTCCGCACCTAACACAATCCAGTTGTCCTAACCGAACGACAAAACTTTGTGATAAAACCTGCCGAAGTGGGGCACCGCACATCTTGAATTTTGCGGCACCCCTCAATTCATATCAACGCAAAAATACGCGCTGGACCGCCGGTTCCGCCAGCATGTTTTGGCGCGCCGATTACAAGCGTGGCCCCCGCAGCGGGCACTTTATCAAGACCAGCGAGGTTCTCGATGCCAAAGCGGCCGGTCGGAAGCCAAGCATAGTGCGCAGCGAAATCGGGTGACATCCCGTGATCCAACGAGAGGGTGTCTGTAGCGATAGAGCGCGCGCCGGTTTCTTCGATCAGCATCTGTGTTGCTTCGACATGAAAGCCCGGATAATGCTGAACTTCACCGTCGAAATTGCGATATCCGTCAGTATCGACCTTGCCCGCCCAACCGGAATGCATTGCGACGCAGGCCCCGGCGGGAATGTCCCCGTTTGCGGCAATCCAAGCGCGGATATCATCAGGTGTCACACGGGTGTCTGCGTCTGTCGCCGCACGTGCAGCGATGTCGATCACACATAGCGGTGCAAACAGATCGGAAACCGGGATTTCATCAACGGACATACCGTCCGGTGAAAAGTGCAGCGGAGCATCCACATGGGTGCCAGTGTGCTCGTTCACTGTAAACTGGTTGAGGTTAAAAGAATGCTCCGCATAGTTAAACAACTGCTCGATCGAGAACTGCTGATCGCCGAAAAAAGTTGGGAAGTTCGGGTGCAATGTGTGGGTCATGTCCTCAACTGACCCATGCCCGGCGGCCAGGGCCGCAGGAACGGTTGCTCCGGTTGCAAAAGCAGCCACACCTGTCGCTGCAGCAGCTGAAAAGAACCCCCGCCGTGACAGCATCCGGTCTTTAACGGAATTCATTACACAAATATCACACATATTTTTTCTCCTTCTGGTTATGTCGCCATCCGAATTGGACGGCCTTCGGTTAGTTCATTTGCAGCGTCGACGATTGCAGCAGCATCAAATGCAAAGTGCCGATACAGGTCTTGAATTGTCCCCGTTTGGCCAAAGTGTTCGACGCCAAGCGGCACGGTTCGATGTCCCGCCACCGACCCCAGCCACCCAAGAGTCAGCGGATGGCCGTCGATGACGGTCAACATCGTGCAGTCGCGAGGAATGGCGTTCAGTAAGTATTCAACATGGGATTGCACCCCGGCAACGCCCCGTTGACGCGCACGTTTGGCCGCAGTCCAACCGGCGTTCAATCGATCCGCCGAGGTTACCGCCAAAACGCCCACATCGCGCCTATCTTGTCCGATGCGGCCCGCGGCCTTGATGACCTCCGGTGCGACGCTGCCCTGATAGGCGATGATCAGGTCTGGGTTAGGCCCCGGCTTACGTAACCAATAGGCACCATCGATTGCACCCTGACGAAAATCCTCGTCGACTCGTTTGCACGGCTGTTCAATGGGATTGGTTGTGAGCCGCAGGTAAACCGAGCCGCCAGTCTCATCGCGCAGCCATGTGCGCTCATCGGGGTTACCTCCGCCGTCGCGCTGAACGTAGTCGAACGCCCATTTCATGATCACGGCAAGCTCATCACCAAAAGCGGGTTCAAACGCTGCCAGCCCGTCCTGGCTCATGCCGATTAGAGGTGTGCCAATAGATTGATGCGCGCCACCCTCGGGAGCGAGGGTTATGCCTGACGGCGTGCCGACAAGGATAAACCGCGCATCTTGATAGCAAGCGTAGTTCAGCGCATCGAGGCCGCGGGCGACGAAGGGGTCATAAACCGTCCCAATTGGAATTAGGCGCTTGCCCCAAAGCGAATGCGACAACCCAGCGGCTCCCAACAGCAGCATCAGGTTCATCTCGGCGATACCCAATTCGATATGTTGACCTTGCGGTATAAACTCCCATTTTGCGGTCGATGGGATCCTGTGATCGATGAAGGCATCAGCCTGTTCGGTGCGTGCAAACAGCTTGCGGCGGTTCACCCAAGGACCAAGGTTGGTGGTGCCCGTAACATCGGGTGATGTGGTCACAATGCGATCGGCCAAGGCGCTACTGCCCTTTGACAGATCGTCGAGAATTTTGCCAAAAGCCATCTGCGTCGAAGTTTCGCGAAAGGTATCTGTCTCGATGGTTGGCACAGGCAGTTTTTCATCGTGGAACCGCCGTGTTCCTTTGGCAAAAAACGGAACCGTCGACAGAAACCGATTGGTTGCATCAGTATCTTTGACTGTGGCCAACGGTTCCCATTCGTAGCCCTCTTCAACGCCCATATGTGCCTGCCACGCGGCAAACTGGGTCTTGTTCATGAGTCCGCCGTGGTTATCTTTGTGGCCCGCAATCGGCGTGCCCCAGCCTTTGATCGTATATGCCAGAAAGCAAGTGGGGCGGTCGTGGTCGACGGCAGAAAAGGTCTGCGCCATAGTTTCTACGCAGTTGCCGCCAAGGTTCTCCATCAGCGCAGCCAGTTCAGCATCGCTTCGCGCATCAATCAATGCAGTGACATCGCCCTGATCGCCCAGTTCGTCCATCAACCGCTTGCGCCAGGTTGCGCCACCCATGAACGTCAGGGCGGAGAATTGCTGGTTAGGACAGTTATCGATCCAATCGCGCAACTTGTCCCCGCCCGGCTCTTTAAATGCAGCTTGTTGCAAGGCACCGTATTTGATGCGCACCACGTCCCAACCAAAAGCCTCAAAAATCTTCTCAATCCGCGCAAACAGCCCTTCGCGCACAATGCCATCCAAAGACTGGCGATTGTAATCAATGATCCACCACGTGTTGCGCCGATCGTTTTTCCAGCCTTCTTGCAAGGCCTCGTAAATATTGCCTTCATCCAGTTCCGCGTCGCCCACCAGCGCCACCATACAGCCCATAGGCGCATCTGCGCCCCAGCTTTTGGCAGTGATGTAATCCTGCACAATTGACGCAAAGGATGTAATCGCCACGCCGAGGCCCACAGATCCTGTCGAGAAATCGACATCGTCATAATCCTTTGTGCGGCTTGGATAGCTTTGCACGCTGCCATAACCGCGGAAATTCTTCATTCTCTCGAGAGTCTGATTACCCATCAGGTATTGGATGGCATGAAAAACAGGGCTGGCATGAGGCTTGACCGCCACGCGATCCTCTGGCCGCAGGGCGCTGAAATAAAGTGCGGTCATGATCGACACCATAGAAGCCGAAGAAGCTTGATGCCCGCCGACCTTAATCCCGTCCGTCTTCGGGCGAAGATGATTGGCATTGTGGATCATCCAATGGGACAGCCACAAAAGTCGTTGTTCAATCTCTTTCAGATGGGCGGTATTTGACGTTATGCGTTGCTCAGACATAGGGGGCGAGCCCAAACACTTCAGCGGCTGTTTTTCCGGCTTTCAGGCCTTGCGACCATGTCTCCTCGGTCTTCAACTTTGCCTTGGCATCAGCAATGCGACTGCGCGCCAAATCGGGTGACAGGCCAACCACCCCGTCACGATCGCCGATGATCAGGTCGCCCGAGGAGACGAGGCAACAGCCGACAGTCACTTTGCCATGGATCGTCCCGTCAGAAGCACCAGTCGGACCGCGTGGATTGACCGCACGAGCAAAGACCGGAAAATCCGCCCAACTGCCCAAGGTGTCGATGTCGCGCACTGCACCATCGACGACCAGACCCGCGCAACCGATGCGGCGCAGATGGCCCCCAAGAATATCACCGATCATCGCAAAGTCGGTTACACCACCTGCCGCGATCACCAAAACATCTCTGGCCTGAACGTGGTCGAGCGCATGAACGACAGCACCAAAGTCAGGTGGTGTGACCTTTACTGTCATGGCCAGCCCCATCAGACGCAGGGGCATTGCACCCAGTGTTTGGGGGCGGATCGCATAGTCGATCTGGCGGGATGGCTCCAAGTCCACCGCGATGCTGACTGGAATGTCATTCCACGCTTGCAGCTCAGCCGCAGTCAACGTCGGGTTTGGGGTCCCTATTGTAACGCTCATTCAGATGTCCTCTTTCAAAAAACGTTCCACTGTGCGGGCCAGCCTGCGGATGGCCTCGGTCAGGTCTTCCTCTGCGTTCAGCGTGAAGTTCAGCCGCATGCCTTGGCGGTCCTCGCCATGCGCATCAAAGACGCTGCTGGGCGAGATGCAGACCTTTTCCTCAAGCCCTATTTCGAACAGTCGGTCGGTGTTGATACGCGCATCCCGCGCTCTAGCCCAAACGAACATGCCGCCTGCGGGGACTTCCCATTCAAACCAGTCCGAAAGATGCTCGGACATAGCTGCACAAAGGGCATCGCGGCGGGCACGGTAGTGGTCAGCAACCTGCGCCTGTCGAGCCTCAATGATGCCGGATTTCAACACCTCGCAGGCAATGCGTTGGGTGATCCCGCTGGTACACATGTCCGACCCCTGCTTCGCCAAGGTCAGCGCCTCGATCATCTCGGGCGCTGCAATCGCCCAGCCCACGCGCAGCCCTGGCGAGATCAATTTCGACATGGTTCCCAAATAGACAACAGGACCTGTGTCACCCGATTGCATGGCAATCTGCAACATACTTGGCGGTAGGAGCCCGTCATAATTCAAGCTGCCATAAGGATCATCCTCGATCAGCCACGTGCCTGAGGCATCAGCAGCGGCGACAAGCGCTTCGCGCAGCTGCGTGCCGACAAGCCGCCCCGTCGGGTTAGAAAAATTAGGCACCGTATAGGCAAATTTCGCGCCCTGCATGGCGGTATTAGGATCAAAGCCCTCGGAGGTAAAATCCATATTCCGAAACTGAGGCTGGCGGGGCCGCCACGCGTCAAGTGCCCCCAGATAGGTTGGGAACTGTCCCGCAACCACATCACTGTTGTCCAATAACGCCTTGCCCAGCAGATCAAGGCCTTGCATGCCGCTGGTAGTGATCAAAACGTTGCGGTTCGACAATGTCATCGACGGGGTCGAGAAACGCTGCGCAATCTGGCTGCGCAAATCTGGCAGACCCTCAATGGGGCCATAACCAAGTGTCTCGGCAGGATAGTCGCGGATCGCCTTTGCGGCGATTTTGGCAATATCCTCGACTGGATAGGTAGTGGGATCTGGCAGCCCGCCAGCGATATTGATTAGACCTTTGATTTCACCCGCTCCCAGAAAGGCGCGGGTAATCTCATTGGTTGTTGAGAGCCAGCCTGCGAAAGCTGCGCGATCCGGAGCCTTTGCGTTCTCGATTTTCTTCGCTGCGTGCGCCAATCTTCTGCCCTCGCCGATAAAAACTAAGTAGTGTATAGCACACGTGTCAGGAGTATATCTCGGCATTTTTCGGCTTAAAAATCTGGCATATTAGAGATTATCCTTATATTTGCATCTTCAATTGGTGAAAAGCAGCAATGCAAGAACTCGACAGCATAGACCGACGCATCCTCGAAGAGCTTTCAGCTGAAGGAAGGCTTTCCAACAACGATTTGTCTGACCGTGTCGGCCTGTCGCCGACGCCCTGCGCAAGGCGGGTCAAACGGTTGGAGAAATCAGGGATGATCCGAGGGTATCACGCCGATATCGATCCAAAGGCCCGCGGAATGACCATTTGCGTGATGATATCAGTCCGGCTGGCCAAGCATAAACCAGATGGTCACAGCGCCTTTCGCGATACAATTGCGAACAGCCCGGAAGTCGTCGAATGCCTTATGGTAACCGGCGATGCTGATTATATCCTGAAGGCTTGGTTCTGCGACATCGAAGCCTTGCACCAGTTTATTACAATCACCGTTCAAAACCTTCCCGAAGTGGCAGAGACATCGACTATGCTTGTGGTTGACACTATCGCAATAGACAAAACTAAGGCGAAAATTCAAAAGCCGGAGTGAAGTTCAGGAAGGGTGTAAGCGATGCTGCTCACCACGGATTGAGGCCTTCCGTTGAGCAACTCGCTGCACGCGCGAACTCGATGTGGCACGCCGTGGTCAATGTTGGGCTGATGGTGGGCTTTGTTGATGGCGTGGATGCCCCTCCCGACGGCATCGCAATGTGCCATTGTGGTGAGTGTTAAAGCCATCACAAAAGGAAGGAGCATCCATGTCCGAAGTTACTATAATCGGTGTCGACCTGGCAAAGCGCGTGTTCC
>JAGXHB010000049.1 GCA_024636425.1 Roseobacter sp. | reverse complement strand
TTCGGAACGGCTGCGCAAATCGGCGCAATACCTTGATTTCGAAATCCCCTACACGGTCGATGAAATCGAAGCTGCGAAATACGAAATGCTTCAGGCCAACGGTTGGACGGATGCCTATGTCCGTGCGGTGGCGTGGCGCGGTGCAGGCCCTGATATGGGCGTATCCGCCGCGCGCAACCCTGTGCGTCTGGCGATCGCCGGCTGGGAATGGGGCAACTACTACGGCGATGCCAAGATGAAGGGTGCCAAGCTCGACATCTCGAAATGGAAGCGTCCCTCGCCGGAAACGATCCCTGTGCACGCCAAGGCCGCCGGTCTCTACATGATCTGCACCATGTCCAAGCATACTGCCGAAGCCAAAGGCTGTTCGGATTCGCTCTTTATGGACTACCGCGGCTACGTGGCCGAGGCGACGGGTGCCAACATCTTTTTCGTCAAGGATGGCGAAGTGCACACGCCGCTTGCCGATTGCTTCCTCAACGGTCTGACCCGCCAGACCGTCATCGGTATGCTCAAGGAAAAGGGTCTGACCGTCCATGAACGCCGCATCATGCCGGAAGAGCTTGAAGGCTTCGAGCAGTGCTGGCTGACCGGCACCGCCGCCGAAGTCACGCCGGTGGGCCAGATTGCAGATTACACCTTCGAGGTTGGCGCGCTGACCCGAGACATTTCGGAAAGCTACGAAAAGCTCGTCCGCACGTAGGCTGGGGTTTCACCCCACACGCTAGATTGGAAACGGCGCGGGTCACCCCCGCGCCGTTTCGCGTTTCAGTAGAGCGCGACCGGGTTGATCATCGCCTGCACGGTCCCCTTGATCAGGGGCTGGCCCAGCACGAACATGAACTCCTGAACGCCTTCGCGCACCAGCGGGCCGGTGTTCATGGTTTCCAGAATATAGATGCCGTTGTCTTTCAGCAGCGTCACGTGACCGTAAAACACCTTGTCGCCCTCCTTGGGCGGGATCGCCTCGAGACCCCAGGTATCGGCACCCACGGCCATCGGGTTCATGGAGGCCATGTAGACCGCACCTTCGTTGTTCAGCCCCGGTTCGGACGATCCCCAGGTTCCGGGTTCGCTCTCCAGCATGCCATCGGTCCAGCCAGTGTGAAACAGCACGATGTCACCCTCGTTCACCGTGACATTCTGCGCGTCCATCGCGGCCTTGATGTCGGCCTCGCCGAAATGTTCGCCGGCATCCATGGTGTCCTTGCCGAAATGCTTGGCCATATCGACGATAACGGCCCGTGCGACCAGCGGCGGCACGGCGTGTGTGCCAAGCTTGGTCAGACCGCCGATCTCCGAAATCTCTTTTTCATCGAGACAGTTGTAGTACATGCCGTTTTCGCCCAGATGGCCCAGACCATCCAATTGCGATCCGATCCCGATCCATGTCTGGATGATGTCGTCGTTGTAGTTCCCCTCATAGCCGAAACCCGACAGTTTCTGCCCGCCCTGCTGGTTCGGCTGAACGATCTGCAGGTTCAGCGACCGAGGCGGAAAGGCCGGGGTGTCCGGGCCGATGACAATACCCAGCGGCATGGATTTGCCCTCCTTGATAAGCTTGGCTGCCTCAAGCGTCCGTTCGGTGCTGACAAGGTTTGCCGACCCCATTTGATCGTCCTCCCCCCATTTCGACGGGGTGCAATCCTGCGCAAGCGCACCGCTGGCGGCAAAGCCCAAGGCAAGGGCCGCGATCACTGGTTTGAAAGTCATGATTTTATCCTCCCAGATAAGGCGCGGACCGTTCTTGACCGACGATTCCGCACAGTTAAAACATCACGCTAACACGATTCTTCCCGTGCGCGAGAGGTTTCAGCTCTGCGTGCTGCCTAGCTCGGGGTGCCTTGCGGGGGGCTCACGGCCTTCGATTTCGAACGGTCCAATCCCAGTTGCCGTTCGCGCCAGATGATCAGCACGCCGCCCGTCATCACCAACCCCGCCCCGATCAGAATCGCGGGGGTCGGCACTTCGGCAAAGAGAACGAAACCGATGACAGTCGCAAAAATCATCGACGCATAATCGAACGGGGCCAGCATCGACACCGGCCCGAAACGGAACGACGCCGTGATCATGATCTGCGCGACCCCGCCCACCAGTCCAGACAGCACCATCAAACCCAGAATATGGGGCGCCGGCGAAATCCAGGCGAGCGCGGGCCAGGGAAGCAAAACGCCAAGGGGCAGCGTCAGAAAGGAAAGAACTGTTGCCGTTAGCGAAAAGAAAAACACGATTGCAGCGGTGCTGTCTGTCTGCACCAGACGGCGCACATGGATCTGCACCAGAGCCCGCATGATCGACGCGCCAAGCACCATTACCGCACCGATCGTCGCCAGTTGTGATACACTGTCCCCGTCAACGGTAAAACGCGGGAAAAGCACGATCAGCACGCCAACAAGCCCGACCGCCACAGCCGTCAGGCGAAACAGACGCAGCCGTTCGCCCAGAAAGATCGCCGCGAAGATGACCGTGAACAACGGGGTGGCATAGCCGATGGCGGTCACTTCGGGCAGCGGCAAGAGACTAAGCCCGCCAAAGGTCAGCCCCATGGCGACGGTGCCGAAAATACCCCGCCAGACGTGGCCCATCAAATTGGTCGGTTTCAGCCCGTGCCGCAGATCACCGCGCTGCCACAACCAAAGTATGATGATCGGAAAGGCACAAAATGACCGGAAGAAAACGGCCTGTCCCGCAGGTACTGTCTCAGTCGCGATTTTAACGATTGCCGCCATCGCGGTGAACAGGAATACAGCCCCCAGTTTAAGGGCAATGGCCCGTCCGGGGCGGTTTTCTGTCATGGTAGCGGCCATGGGCAATGCATGCGCCACAGGAACTGAAAGAACAAGACCCCGACCAGCAAACCCGGAGTCTTTGAAACCTCTGCTATGAAAAATTCGAAGTTTTCGGGCAGCTTAGCCGATGTGGCCCTGATTTTTACCCACTTGGCCACGGTGCAGCAGCATATGATCCAGCAGGACACATGCCATCATCGCTTCGCCCACGGGCACGGCGCGGATACCGACGCACGGATCATGCCGGCCCTTGGTGATGATCTCTGTATCCTCGCCCGATATGGTGATCGTCTTGCGTGTGGTCAGGATGCTTGAGGTCGGCTTGACCGCAAAGCGCACGACAATGTCCTGCCCCGTGCTGATCCCGCCCAGGATCCCGCCAGCGTGGTTTGAGGAATAGACAGGACCATCCGGCCCCATGCTGATCTCGTCGGCGTTCAGCTCTCCTGTCAGCATGGCCGCCGACATTCCTTCGCCGATTTCGACACCTTTGACGGCGTTGATGCTCATCATGGCGGCGGCGAGATCCGTATCAAGCTTGCCATAAACGGGCGCGCCCAGACCTGCGGGCACGCCGCGCGCTGTCACCTCGATGATGGCGCCGACACTGCTGCCCGACTTGCGCAGACCGTCCAGATATTCGGCCCAGTCACCGGCTGCCGTTGCGTCGGGCACCCAGAACGGGTTCTGGTCGATCTGTTCCCAATCAAACGCAGCGCGGTCGATCTTGTGCGGGCCCATCTGCACCATGTAGCCGGTGATCTGCACCTCTGGCGCAATCGCGCGGATCGCCTCGCGGGCCAGTCCGCCCGCTGCGACGCGCGACGCCGTTTCGCGGGCCGAAGACCGCCCGCCCCCGCGATAATCGCGGATGCCGTATTTCTGGAAATAGGTGATGTCGGCGTGACCGGGGCGGAACTTGTCCTTGATGTCCCCGTAATCCTTGGAGCGCTGATCGGTGTTCTCGATCATCAGCTGGATCGGCGTGCCAGTCGTCATCCCTTCGAAAACGCCGGACAGGATACGCACCTCGTCGGCCTCGCGGCGCTGCGTGGTGTATTTGTTCTGGCCGGGTTTGCGCTTGTCCATCCAGTGCTGGATCATGTCTTCGGTGATCGGCACGCCGGGCGGGCAGCCGTCGACGGTCGCACCCAGAGCAGGCCCGTGGCTTTCGCCCCAGGTGGTCACGCGAAAAAGATGGCCAAAGCTATTGATCGACATGAGCGGTCTCCTTTGGCGGTGATCCATAGCGGTGCGTCAAAGCTCCCTCAAGGGTTTTCGCCTTGCAAGCGATGCGGTGGCGTTCTACCGATAGAGCACCTCGGGGGGCCATTGGCTGAGATGTGCGTCGCACGGACCCGTTGAACCTGAACCGGTTAACACCGGCGGAGGGAAGGTCTGGACATCAACTCCAACGCTTTCTGACGCCGCATTCTGGAGGATGCCATGAAGTATCTTGCACTTGCTGCCACCACTCTTCTTGCCAGCCCGGCGCTGGCCGATACGCCCGAACTGGTGGTCTACACTTACGACAGTTTCGTCGCCGAATGGGGGCCCGGCCCGCAGATTGAAAAGGCGTTCGAGGAAACCTGCGCATGTGATCTGAAGTTCGTCGGCATGGGCGACGGTGCCGCGCTGCTGGCCCGCCTGCGGCTTGAAGGCGCACGGTCGGATGCGGATGTGGTGATGGGTCTGGACACCAGCCTGATCGCCACCGCCAAGGAAACCGACCTGTTCGCGCCTATCACCGTTACAGCAGACTACAACCTGCCGATCGCGTGGAACGAAGACCACTTCGCCCCCTATGACTGGGGCTATTTTGCGTTCATCTACAACAAGGGCGTCAATCCGCCGCGCAACTTTCGCGAACTTGCCGAAAGCGACCTGAAGATCGTCATTCAGGATCCCCGGTCCTCCACTCCCGGTCTGGGATTGCTGATGTGGGTCAAGGACGCTTATGGCGACGAAGCACCTGAAATCTGGGAAGGGCTGGCTGATAATGTGCTGACCGTGACCAAGGGTTGGACGGAAGCTTACGGCCTGTTTCTGGAGGGTGAAGCGGACATGGTGCTCAGCTACACCACGTCGCCCGCGTACCATATGATCGCCGAGGATGACGCAACCAAGCTGGCCGCCCCCTTCGACGAAGGCCACTACATGCAGATCGAAGTGGCGGGCAAGCTGGCGGGCAGCGATCAGCCCGATCTGGCGGACATGTTCCTGGAGTTCATGGTCTCCGACGCGGCCCAATCCGTGCTGCCCACGACAAACTGGATGTATCCGGCAGTGCTGCCCGAAGCCGGATTGCCCGCCGCCTTCGGTCAGTTGATCGAACCCGACAAAGCGTTGCTTGTCCCTAACGAAGCCGTGCCCGCTTTGCGGGAAGAGGCGCTGGCCGAATGGCTCTCCGCGCTCTCAAGGTAAGCCGCGCATCGGGGATCAGCGCCGCCGTTCTGGTGGTGGCGCTGATCCTTGCCGCGCTGATTGCCGTGGTATCGCGCGCCGAGTTCGGCAGCGGGCTTGGCCCCGCCGATTGGTCCGCGATCCGGTTCACCGTCTGGCAATCGGTGCTTTCCGCCGTGATCTCGACCTTGCTGGCCATTCCGATCGCGCGCGCATTGGCGCGCCGGCGCTTCTTTGGGCGGGCACTGCTGGTCACGCTGCTGGGTGCCCCTTTCATCCTGCCGGTGATCGTGGCTGTTCTGGGGTTGCTTGCCGTATTCGGGCGGGCGGGCTGGCTGAATGCCGGGTTGGGCATGGTCGGGCTTGCACCGCTGTCAATCTACGGCCTGCAAGGTGTGGTCCTTGCGCATGTATTCTTCAACATGCCGTTGGCGACACGGCTTCTGCTTCAGGCCTGGCAGACCATTCCGGCAGAACGCTTCCGGCTTGCGGCCCAGCTTGGCCTGACGCCGCGTGCCGTGTTCCGCGGCGTCGAGTGGCCAATGCTGCGCCAGATTGTGCCGGGCACCGCGGCGCTGATTTTCGTGATCTGCCTGACCAGCTTTGCCGTCGCACTGACCTTGGGTGGCGGACCGCGGGCGACGACCATCGAGCTGGCGATCTATCAGGCGTTCCGATTTGATTTCGACCTGAACCGCGCAGCACTCCTGTCCCTTGTGCAGCTTGGTCTGGCCGGCGGTGCCGCCCTTCTTGCGCTTTGGATCATCCCCGGCGTCCGCTTGGGCGGTGGGCAGGATCGTCCGCTGCAAAGATGGGACGCACAGCACGGCGTACAGCGCATTCTCGACGGTGCCGTGATTGTAGCAGGCGCTGCTTTCTTGTTGCTGCCGCTTGGTGCCGTGGTGATCAGCGGGCTGGGCGGGTTGCTGCAAACGCCCGAAAGCGTCTGGCAGGCGGCAGCCACATCCATCGGCGTGGCGCTAAGCAGCGTTGCGGTCCTGCTGACGCTTGCGTTGCCGCTGGCGGGTTGGATCGCCTCGGCCAAGCGCGGCGGGGTCGAGGCGGTCGGTCTGCTTGGCTTGTCGGCCTCCCCCCTGATGATTGGCACCGGCTGGTTCATTCTGATCAACCCCGTCGCTGATCCCTTCGCCGTGGCCCTGCCTGTGACAGCATTGGTCAATGCTTTGATGGCGCTCCCTTTTGCGCTGCGTATTCTGGTGCCGCCGCTGCGCGATGCGCTTGGGACGTATGGGCGACTTGCGCAGACGCTGGGGATGCAGGGCTGGCCGCTTTGGCGATGGCTGATCCTGCCGCGCCTGCGTGCGCAGATCGGCTTTGCGGCGGGGCTGACGGGGGCGTTATCGATGGGCGATCTCGGGATAATAGCCCTTTTTGCGGACGCGGACCGGGCGACCTTGCCGCTGCAGATGTACCGCCTGATGGGCAGCTACCAGATGGAAGCGGCGGCCGGTGCCGCGCTGATCCTTCTCGCGCTGTCGCTCGGCATTTTCTGGATGTTTGACAAAGCGGGGCGCTGGCATGCTGAGGCTTGAAAACGGACTGATCATTCAAGGCAGCTTCAGGCTGCATGCCGATCTGACGATTGAACCGCACCTAAATTACGCCGTCATCGGCCCCTCTGGCGCAGGGAAATCGACGCTTCTGAGCGCACTTGGCGGGTTCGTCGCGCTGGAGCAGGGACGCCTGAGCTGGCAGGGGCGCGATATTACCGACGCCGCACCGGGTGCGCGGCCCGTGACGATGCTGTTTCAGGACAACAACCTTTTCCCGCATCTGAGTGTTCTGCAAAACGTCGGCCTTGGGGTGCGCCCCGATCTGCGCTTGTCGGCGGAAGAAAAAGCCAAAGTTGAACACGCGCTGATCCGTGTCGGTCTTGGTGACATGGCCAGCCGCAGGCCGGGGTCGCTGTCGGGCGGGCAGCAAAGCCGGGCCGCACTAGCGCGGGTGCTGGTGCAGGCCCGGCCGTTGGTGCTGCTTGACGAACCCTTTGCAGCACTCGGGCCCGCATTGCGCAACGAGATGCTGGATCTGGTCCAAGCGCTTGTCAGCGAAACCGAGGCGACACTTATCATGGTCACGCATGCGCCCGAAGACATCCGGCGCATCGCGGACGAGGTCATCTTTGTTGAAGGCGGCAAGGCCCATCCGCCCGCGCCAGCTGCGACCCTGATGGAGAACCCGCCGCCCGAATTGCGCGCCTATTTGGGGTGATCAGAACAGGACGATATAGAAGATCCCTGCCACCGTCACCATCGACACATATCCAAGCAGCACATACAGACCGTCGCGCGTGAACAGCCCAAAGGCAAACAACGCCACGGTACCCCCGCCGAAAGAGGACGCAAAAGGCACGAATTCGAGAAACGGCCAGCCGACTGGCAGGATCGTGCAGGTCAAAAGTGTAATGAAACGCATCGGTCCCGTGGTCAGGAATTGCAGCCGCTGGCCCGAATGACGATCAAAAAAGGCACAAGGCTTGCGCAACCATCGTACCGTCGTGTGCAGATGCTTCGACCTCATCTTCTTGCCCAGCAGGAACGCGGGAAGCCACAAACGCTTGCGCCCGACCAATGCCTGCGCGGACAGGACAATGACCAGCACCGCGATAAAGCTCGACATGCCGATGACACCGGACAGAGGCGACACCAACAGCAGCGCCGCCAGCAGAATGAAAGGCGTGATCGACCGCTCGCCGAATTGGTCCAGCACATCGCGCAGTGTCACATCATCATGTTGGGCTGCTGTTTCCACCCTGTCCAGCAGATGGCCAAGGGTATGGTCGTTGTCACGCTGCATTTCCGCCTCAAGCATCATCGTCCGAGGCTAGCAAGGCAGCCAACCCGGCACGATAGCTCGGGAAACTCGGTTTCCACCCCAACGCCTGCTTGATCTTGTCGTTCCGGACCTTCTTGCTTTCGGCGTAAAAGCTGCGGGCCATCGGGGTCATGTCAGCTTCGTCAATCGGGATCGCCTCGGGGACGGGCAACCCGAGCAGCGATGCGGCATGCGCAATGACATCCTGCGGCGGAGCGGGATCATCATCGCACAAGTTGTAGATCGCGCCCGGTAGAGGCCGGTGCAAGGACAGGTCCAGCGCCTGCGCAATGTCTTCGACATGAATCCGGGAAAACACCTGACCTTCCTTGATGATGCGCCGCGCCGTGCCCGCCCGCACCTTGGCAAAAGGGCCCCGCCCCGGTCCATAGATCCCCGCCAGCCGGAAGATATGTAGCGGCAGATCCGGGATTGCCTGCCACCGGCTTTCGGCTTCGACACGCGCGCTCCCGCGATCGGTCGAGGGGGCAAGCGTGCTGTCCTCGTCCACCCAGTCGCCGTCCTGATCGCCATAGACACCCGTCGTGGACAGGTAGCCGACCCACCGCAGATGCGGGGCCGCGCGGGCAATGTCGTCATGCAGCTCGTTCAGAACCGGATCGCCGTCCGGCCCCGGACCCGCCGATACCAGAATGTTGGGCACCTGTTCCAGCAATGCGCCCAGATCGGCACCCGGCCAGACAACGGGATCAATGCCGGTCTCCGACAGTGCGGCAAGCTTGTCCGCCTTTCGCGTGGTGCCGATGATGCGCCAGCCCTGCGGTACAAGCCGTGCCGCCAGCGCCTGCGCACTATACCCGTGCCCGATAGAAAGAAGCGTTTTGTCCATCAACCTAAACCTTCTCGCGCGGCAGTTTGATCCGCTTGTCTTCGGGCACCAGCGCATTCATCTGCGCGATATGTTCGGGCAGGCATTTGGTCAGGAAGTCATAGGTCTTGACCACATGCTTGCGCGCCGCAGGCCCCAGATGTGCGAACTTTTCCGGGTCCGCCAGCACGTCGATCACCTGATCTGCCAAAGCTTCGGGCTGGAAAAAGTCGAACAGCAGCCCGGTTTCGCCGTGTGTGATCGCCTCGCGTACGGGGGCCACGTCAGAGGCGACAATGGTCGCTTCCATGGCCATGGATTCCAGCAGCGACCACGACAGCACAAAGGGCATCGTCAGATAGAGGTGACAGCGGCTGATCTGGATGACTTTCTGATAGTCACCATAGGGCAGCTTCCCCAGAAAATGCACGCGGCTCCAGTCGACATCCTGACCGACTTCCGCCTCCATCTCGGCACGCAGGCCACCGGGGTGTTTGCTTTTGCCGCCATAGGACGTGTCGTTGCCCCCCAGCACCAGCACGCGCGCATTGGGCCGTTCGCGCAGGATCTTGGGCAAGGCGCGCATGAAGATGTGAAAACCGCGTGTCCGCTCCAGATTGCGGGCGACATAGGTGATGATCTCGTCCTTGCGGGTCAGGGCATGGTCAAGCCGCCCTAGTTTGATTGTGACGTGCGGATCAGGCTTCAACTGATCGGTGCGGATGCCGTCGTGACAGACGTAAAGCTTACGGTGGAAACTGGGCGGAAAGCGATCACGCTGCCACAAGGTCGGGCTGAGCCCCACATCAACAGTTTCGATATTGGCCAAAGGTACCGCATTGCGTGCATGAAGCAGAAACGGGGTGTTCTCCGATATGGATTCTTCAGGGTCGAACCCGACAGGGCCGCCCGTGTCACTGTAATAGTACTCGAAAAAGCCGATGATCGGGACGTCCTTCCAGACCTCTTTGAAAAAGGTAAGTTCGCCCCATCCCACATGGCCGACAACGATGTCCGGCTTGAACCCTTCGGTCTTTTCAATCAGTTGCGCAGCGCGGGCGGCGGCAAAGCCGTGTCCCGCCGATTCCTCCCAGTTCTTCGACAGGCCATA
>JAGXHB010000048.1 GCA_024636425.1 Roseobacter sp. | reverse complement strand
ATCACGGTTAATGGCCCGCTGCAGTTCGAGCCTGACGACGTGACTCGCGAGGTGCTGGATCTGGTGGCCGCACGCTTTGGTGACAACTTTGGCGACCTAGAGCCATTCCGGTTTGCGACCACGCGCGACGAAGCCTTGCAGGCGATGGATCATTTCATCGAACATGCATTGCCCCGCTTTGGCGACTATCAGGATGCGATGTTGAACGATCACGCGTTTCTCTATCATGCTGTCCTCTCGCCCTATCTGAACATGGGTCTGCTTGGCCCGCTCGAAATTTGCGAGGCCGCCGCAAAGGCATATGCCAAGGGCGATGCCCCCCTGAACGCGGTCGAAGGCTTCATCCGTCAGATCATCGGCTGGCGGGAATATGTGCGTGGGATTTATTTTCTTGAAGGGCCTGATTATCCGAAGCGGAACGTTCTGAAACAATCCCGCGATCTGCCCGGATTCTATTGGGGCGGCGAGACGCGGATGAACTGCATCGCCAAGGCTGTGGACCAGACCAAGGTGCACGCCTATGCCCACCACATCCAGCGGCTGATGGTGACGGGCAACTTTGCGCTGCTGGCGGGGATCGACCCGCATCAGGTGCATGAATGGTATCTGGAGGTCTATGTCGATGCCTATGAATGGGTCGAGGCCCCCAATACCGTCGGCATGAGCCAGTTCGCTGACGGGGGCGTCATCGCGTCAAAGCCCTATGTTTCGTCTGGGGCATATATCAATCGGATGTCAGACTACTGCAAATCCTGCCACTATTCCGTCACCGCGAAAACCGGCGACAAGGCTTGCCCGTTCAATCTGCTGTACTGGCATTTTCTGGACCGGCATCGCGAAAGGTTTTCTGCCAACCCCCGGATGGGCAATATGTACGGCACCTGGGACAGGATGGACGCGGACAAGCGCAAGACCATCATCGCCGAGGGCGACGCGCTGCTTTCCCGGCTGGATGCGGGCAAGGTCGTCTGAGGGGCGCAAAGGTCTAACGTGCTCCGCGCGGGAGATATTCAAGAGCGAGAGAAGCGGGAGCCCGTCAACCTTCTCGACAAGTGGGCGCATCCTGTCGGCCCTGTCGAGGTCGTCTTCGCGCCGGTCGGGACGTGCAAAAACCTCGAAGAGGACGTCAATCAGTCGGTGATGGCTCCGTTGACCCAGGTGCCGGTCGAAACCTCGCCGCTGGCATAGCGCATGGTGCCGCTGCCTTGCCGCTTGCCGTCTTCGAACGTCCCCTCGTAGACATCGCCATTGGCATAGGTGGCGGTGCCCGTGCCCTGGATCACACCGTCCTGCCATTCGCCTTCATAAGTGAAGCCGTCCGCCATGGTGATCTTGCCCGTACCGTCGCGCTGACCATCCGTGAAATTCCCGGTGTAGACAGTGCCATCGGGGTACGTCGCGGTGCCCGTGCCGTTGCGCTGGCCGTCTTTCCAGCTGCCGTCATAGCGGTAGCCATCGGCATAGGTCATGACCCCCTGACCGTCGTTGCGCGCATTTTTGAAATCACCTTCGTAGACGACCCCGTTGGGATAGGTGGCAACACCCTCGCCGTCGATCACGCCGACGGCCCATGAGCCTTCATAGGTCGACCCGTCCGGATAGGTGATCTTGCCCTCACCATCCGCCAGATCGTCGCGGAAGGTGCCGACATAGACCGATCCGTCGGGATAGGTCACCTGACCCTCGCCCTCGATCTGGCCTGCGACCCAAGACCCTGTGTAGACATAGCCGTCGGTGCCGGTGAAGGTGCCCTGACCATCGCGGCGGTCTTCCTTGAACGCGCCCTCATAGACGTCGCCATTGGCATAGGTCACTTTGCCGCTGCCTTGGCGCTGACCTGCGACAAGATCCCCTTCGTAGACGTCGCCATTGGGTTGCGTCAGCGTGCCGGTTCCATCGATCTGGCCATCGTTCCATTGGCCCACATAGGTCAACCCGTCAGGCATCGTCAGCGTCCCGGTACCACTGCGTTTGCCGTCATTGATATCGCCATCATATACCGCACCATCTGCATAGGTGATCTTGCCCACACCCTGTTTGACGCCATCCACCCAGTCGCCCTGATATTCATAACCACCCGGTGACTGCATCACGCCCTTGCCGTGGTGCTTGGCATTGCGGAACTGCCCTTCGTAGCGGACACCGTTGGCATAGGTCGCGATGCCCTGGCCCATGATCGCCCCGGCTTCCCATTCGCCCTCGTAGGTGCCGCCATCGGCAAAGGTGATCTTGCCAAAGCCGTCAGGCTTGCCCTTGGCAAAGCTGCCCTCGTAGATCGACCCGTTGGGAAAGCGCGCGACGCCCGCGCCCATTATTTCACCATCGACCCATTCGCCGCTGTATTCGTAGCCGTTCGGAAGTGTATAGGTGCCGGTCCCGTGCTGGACGCCGCCGCGGAAAGTGCCCTCGTAGATTCCGCCATCGTCGTATTGCTTGCTCGCCACCGTTTCGTCCTGCGCCTGAAGGGACAAGGGCAGGGTCGCAAGGAAAAAGGTCAGGGAACGAAGGGTCAGACGGGTCATATCACTGCTTTCGAACGGGTATGGGGCCAGCTTCTGGGGGCACATTTGTTATGGGACAGCCTAAGCAAAGGGGGCTTGAGGGGCAATCTCCTTTTGCGCAGGGCGGCGGTGCTTGGCCTTTCCCTTGGCGTTCGATCTGCTACATGATGCGCGGAATAGTCGAAGGAATGTCATATGACGTCGCGTTTTCGGATCACGCTTGGCCAGTTGAACCCGACCGTGGGTGATGTGGCGGGCAACGCTGCCTTGGCGCGCGATGTGTGGACGCAAGGTAAGGCAGCAGGGGCTGATCTGGTGGCCCTGCCTGAAATGTTTATTGCCGGTTACAACGCGCAGGATCTGGTGATGAAGCAGGCGTTTCAGCTCGATGTCATGGCCCATATCGAAGCGCTGGCGGCGGATTGCGCAGACGGACCGGCGCTGGCCATCGGTGCGCCCTGGGCCGAAGGTGCTGCCCTTTATAATGCCTATCTGATCCTCAAGGGGGGTAAGATCGCGAGCCGCGTGCTCAAGCATAACCTGCCCAACGAGACGGTTTTTGACGAAGTGCGGGTGTTCGACAGCGGACCGCTTGGCGGGCCATACGCGGTCGGCGATACCCGGATCGGCAGCCCCATATGCGAAGATGCCTGGCATCCGGATGTGGCCGAAACGCTGGCCGAGACGGGGGCGGAGTTCCTGCTCGTGCCCAACGGATCGCCCTACTACCGCGGCAAATTCGACACGCGCCTGAACCACATGGTTGCCCGCGTCGTCGAAACGGAACTGCCGCTGATCTACCTTAATATGGTCGGGGGGCAGGACGACCAGATATTCGACGGCGCCAGCTTTGGTCTGAACCCCGGCGGCAAGCTGGCCTTCCAGATGCCCGCCTTCGATACCGAGATTGCCCATGTCGACCTTGAGCAGGGACCGGAAGGCTGGCGCATTGTGGAGGGTCCGAAAGCCCACATGCCCTCCGATTTCGAGCAGGATTACCGTGTGATGGTGCTGGGTCTGCGTGATTACATGCGCAAGACCGGGTTCAAGAAGGTGCTCTTGGGGCTGTCCGGGGGCATCGATTCGGCGATTGTCGCCGCGATCGCTGTCGATGCGATTGGGGCTGATAATGTGCGCTGCGTGATGCTGCCGTCCGAATACACATCGCAAGCCTCGCTTGATGACGCCGAAGCAGTAGCAAAGGCGCTTGGTTGCCGCTATGACTATGTGCCGATCACGCAAGGGCGCGCGGCGATCACCGAAACGCTTGCCCCCCTGTTCGAGGGAACCAAGCCTGATCTGACAGAGGAAAATATCCAGTCGCGCTTGCGGGGGCTGTTGCTGATGGCGCTGAGCAACAAGTTCGGGGAGATGCTGCTGACCACAGGCAACAAGTCCGAGGTCGCGGTAGGCTACGCCACGATCTATGGCGACATGGCCGGCGGCTATAACCCGATCAAGGACATGTACAAAACCCGTGTTTTCGAAACCTGCCGCTGGCGCAACGAGACCCACCGCGACTGGATGATGGGGCCTGCTGGCGAAGTGATCGCGCCGCGTATTATTGATAAGCCTCCGACGGCCGAATTGCGCGAAGATCAAAAGGACAGCGACAGCCTGCCGGACTACCCGGAACTTGATGCGATGCTGAACATTCTGGTCGATCAGGATGGGTCGATTGCCGATTGTGTCGCTGCGGGATTTGACCGTGATGTGGCAAAGAAGATCGAACATCTGATCTATATCAGCGAATACAAACGGTTCCAGTCCGCCCCCGGACCGCGCCTGAGCAAGGGCGCGTTCTGGCTGGACCGGCGCTATCCCATAGCGAACCGCTGGCGCGATCCCAGCTAGGCCCCTTCATTTTCTGGACAATAGGGCCGCGCTGTGACAAGCCAGCGGCCAATCAGGAGAACCCCATGACCACCACCCGTTTCGCCCCGTCGCCCACCGGCTATATCCATGTCGGTAACCTGCGCACCGCGCTGATGAACTATCTGATCGCGCGCAAGGCGGGCGGCGAATTCATCCTGCGGATCGACGACACGGACCCGGTTCGCAGCAAGCAGGAATATGTGGACGGGTTGAAAGAAGACCTGACATGGCTGGGCCTGCATTGGGACCGTGTCGAGCGCCAGTCCGAGCGGCTGGAGCAATATAACACCGCCGCCGACAAACTGCGCGAGATGGGACGGCTCTACGAGGCGTTCGAGACGCCGACAGAGCTGGACCTCAAGCGCAAGAAGCAGCTGAACATGGGCAAGCCGCCGGTCTATGACCGTGCCGCGCTGAACCTGTCCGAAGCGCAGAAGCAGGCCTACCGCGACGAAGGCCGGCAGGGACACTGGCGCTTCAAGCTGGACCTTGAGCGTGTCGAATGGGATGACCGGATTCTGGGGCCGATCAGCATTGATTGCGCATCTGTCTCCGATCCGGTTCTGATCAAGGAAAGCGGTCAGATCCTCTATACCTTCGCGTCACCTGTTGACGACGTCGAGATGGGGATCACCGACATCGTGCGCGGGTCCGATCACGTGACCAATACCGCGACACAAATACAGATCATGCAGGCCTTGGGCGGCACGGCCCCCCGTTTTGCGCACCATTCGCTGCTGACAGGCCCGCAGGGCGAGGCGCTGTCCAAGCGTCTGGGGGTTCTGGCGTTGCGCGATCTGCGCGAACGCGGGGTGCATCCTTTTGCGCTGCTGTCGATGATGGCGCGGCTCGGATCTTCCGACCCGGTCGACCTGCGCACCGACATGAGCCAACTGATCGACGGCTTCGACATCGAGCGCTTCGGATCGGCACCGACGAAATTCGACGTCGAGGATCTGTTTCCGATGACCGGGCGTTATCTGCAGACGCTTCCGGTGGCGGATGTCGCGGATGAGATCCGCGCGCTGGGCGTGCCGGAGGACAAGGCGGCGCTGTTCTGGGATGTGACACGCGAAAACATCACGACGCTGCATGACCTGGAAGGCTGGTGGCGGATGTTCAGCGAAGGGGCCGAACCGATCATTGCCGACGAAGACCGCGCCTTTATCGCCGAGGCCATGACCCTGCTGCCGGACGGTGCCTTCGACGAGACGACCTGGGGTACCTGGACCAACGCCGTCAAGGAGCAGACGGGCCGCAAGGGCAAGACGCTGTTCATGCCGCTGCGCTTGGCGCTGACCGGGCAGGCGCGGGGGCCTGAGATGGCGGCCGTGATGCCGCTGCTGCAGGTTGTGAAGGCGCGCGGCTGATTTTCAGACCGCGCTTCGGGTCGAGAGTGCGGGAGCCTTCGGCGAGAGTTTATTTGGCAAAATGAAGATCAGGCGTGGCAGTATCTTGCGGTCACGCCGACAAAAGAGTGGCGCTTAGCCGGTCGAGATGATCATCCACAAGCGCCTTTTCCTGCAGCGTCAGTGGTTGATGGCGCGGGTAAAGGGGCGCAGCGCGATCGTTCAGCACGGGCGTGTCCCACCCTTGCGTGGTGTCGAAAAACCGGCTTACCCCGTCGATGCCGTATTCGCGCAGAAATCCTTGCACCACCACATCAAGATAGCTGAGCAGGATCCTGTGATCGCCGCCTGTTTTCTGGTTCGCAGGAGATATCGAATAATGGGCCATGTCAGGTGCGGGCACGATGTCATGAACGACCGCACCCCCCGAACTGATCCGTTCATATCCGTATTCGCGCGCATCCAGTGCCTGCCAGTCGGCACCCGGCACCGCCGCGATCAGACCATCGACGGTTGTCGCCGGATCGGGTTCGACGCTGAGAAAGACAATGTCGCGTTGGCCGGTCCGCACCCAGACACGCCGCCAGCCCTGCAGCCTCGCGGGGCGCGCATCGGGATAAGCGTGGGTATTGCGGTTCACAAGGCTGCCATAGCCGAAAAAATACGGTGTCATGCGGATGTTCTTACTGATCCGCGCCGGGTTGTCCACCTTTCGGGGCAAGGCCTGAATTTCGGGCATTTTCAAA
Organism: Roseobacter sp.; assembly: GCA_024636425.1. Classification (GTDB taxonomy): domain Bacteria; phylum Pseudomonadota; class Alphaproteobacteria; order Rhodobacterales; family Rhodobacteraceae; genus Sulfitobacter. The sequence goes on along the minus strand of JAGXHB010000048.1, from coordinate 2,988 downwards.
AAAGATCGCTTCGGACCCGCACAAGGGCGCTTGACCTGCAGGGGGGATCACGCATAGCAAGTGCACACCGTTATGGGAGAACCGGCATCGCCGGTGCCGAAGGAGCAACCGCCCCGGAAACTCTCAGGCTCAAGGACCGTAGCGGGACCTAAAAACTCTGGAGAGTGGTGCCTTGTGCACCCGCCGAAGGGATAACGATCTCAGGCCAAAGGACAGAGGGGGCATTTCGTGGACCGCATTCCAGCGGTGTGCAGAATGCCATGGGGTCGTCCGACCTTTTGGAAACAAAGGAAGCGACGCCCGTGACAGATCTGAACCAAACCCCACTTTATGACCTGCATCTGGAACTTGGGGGCAAGATGGTGCCCTTTGCCGGCTATTCGATGCCCGTCCAGTATCCGATGGGAGTGATGAAAGAACATCTGCACACCCGCAGCGATGCCGGCCTTTTCGATGTCAGCCACATGGGTCAGGTCATGCTGTCGGGCGCGTCTTGGGAGGCTGTGGCGCTGGCCTTTGAAAGGCTTGTGCCGATGGACGTGCTGGGGTTGGCCGACGGGCGGCAGCGCTATGGCCTTTTCACCAATGACGCGGGGGGCATCGAGGACGATCTCATGTTCGCGCGGCGGGACGATGATCTGTTCGTGGTGGTCAATGCGGCCTGCAAGGGCGCGGATATCGCCCGCATGAAGGCTGCTTTGGAACCTGATGTGACCGTGACCCCACTGCAGGACCGCGCGCTTCTGGCGCTTCAGGGGCCGGCAGCCGGGGCGGTGCTGTCCGCCCTTGATCCCGCTGCGGCGGAAATGCGCTTCATGGATTTCCGCACCCTGTCGCTGGCAGGGGTCGAGGTATGGGCGTCGCGGTCGGGCTATACCGGAGAAGACGGTTTCGAGATTTCGGTTCCGGAGGCAGAGGCCGTTGCGGTGGCGCGGCTGCTGCTGGACCATGCGCAGGTCGAACCCATCGGCCTTGGCGCGCGCGATTCCCTGCGGCTGGAAGCGGGCTTGTGCCTGTATGGCAATGACATCGACGCGCAAACCAGTCCGGTGGATGCGAACCTGACATGGGCAATCCAGAAAGTCCGGCGCCCCGACGGCGCGCGTGCAGGCGGCTATCCCGGCGCGACTGCGATCGAAGCGTCGCTGGCCCAGGGATCTGACCGCAAGCGCGTGGGCCTGGCACCGGAGGGACGTGCGCCCATGCGTGACGGTACCCAGCTTTATGACGCGCAAACCGGCGGGCGGCTGATCGGGCAGATTACATCCGGCAGCTTTGGGCCAACCCATGGAGGGCCTGTTGCCATGGGATATGTTGACGGCGAATATGCGGATATGGACACTGCGATATGGGGCGATTTACGCGGCAAGCGTTTGCCCGTCCGCGTGACAGCGCTGCCCTTTGTGGCGGCGAACTTCAAAAGATAACCATCAAGGGACGACAAAATGAAATTTACCGAAGAACATGAATGGCTGCGCGTCGAAGGCGACGAGATCGTGGTCGGTATCACGATCCACGCCGCCGAACAGCTTGGCGATGTGGTGTTTGTGGAACTGCCGGACGAAGGCACAGTCGTGAGCAAGGATGACGAGGTCGTCGTGATCGAATCCGTCAAGGCGGCGTCGGATATTCTGGCACCGATTGATGGCGAAATCATCGAAGTGAACAGTGCGCTTGCCGATAATCCCGCCATGGTGAACGACGACCCTCAGGGCGAGGCATGGTTCTTCAAGATGAAGGCGTCGGATCCCAGCCAGATGGACGAGTTCATGGATGAAGCCGCCTATCAGAAATTCATCGGATAGAGATTGTTGCCCCCGCCGGAGCCTCCGGCGGGGATTTTAGACCATTTGGAATGAGGGGCGTTGCGCCATGGTTTTCAAGCCAACCGAGTATTTGCCGTATGATTTTGCCAACCGCAGGCATATCGGACCGTCTCCGGCGGAAATGTCGGACATGCTCAAGACTGTCGGTGCGCAAAGCCTTGCGGCGTTGATCGACGATACGATGCCCGCGAATATCCGCCAGAAAGAGCCGCTTGATTTTGGCAGGCCCATGTCGGAGCGCGAAGTGCTGGAGCATCTGCGCGTGGTCGCAGGCAAGAACAAGGTGCTGACGTCGCTGATCGGGCAGGGCTATCACGGGACGGTCACGCCGCCCGCGATCCAGCGCAACATTTTCGAGAACCCGGCGTGGTATACCGCCTATACGCCCTATCAGCCGGAAATCAGTCAGGGCCGTCTGGAAGCGCTGTTGAACTTCCAGACCATGATCAGCGATCTGACGGGGCTGGCGGTCGCCAATGCCTCTCTGCTGGACGAGGCGACGGCCTGTGCCGAAGCGATGACGATGGCAATGCGTGTGGCGAAATCCAAGGCCAAGGCGTTTTTTGTGGATCGCGATTGCCATCCGCAGAACATCGCCGTGATCCGGACGCGTGCCGAACCTTTGGACATCGAGGTTATCGTTGGCGATCCCGACAAGATGGACGCGGGCGCAGTCTTTGGCGCGCTGTTCCAGTATCCCGGCACCTATGGTCATGTGCGTGATTTCACCGCGCATATCGCCGCGCTGCACGGGGCGGGCGCGCTTGGGATTGTGACGGCCGACCCGATGGCACTGACCTTGCTGAAAGAGCCCGGTGCCATGGGGGCGGATATCGCCGTGGGATCCACCCAGCGGTTCGGTGTGCCCGAAGGCTACGGCGGGCCGCACGCTGCCTATATGGCGTGCAAGGATGCCTACAAGCGCGCGATGCCGGGGCGAATTGTGGGCGTGTCGATTGATGCACATGGCAACCGCGCCTACCGGCTGTCGCTGCAGACGCGCGAACAGCATATCCGGCGTGAGAAAGCCACATCCAACGTCTGTACCGCACAGGCGCTGCTGGCGGTGATGGCGTCGATGTATGCGGTATTCCACGGGCCTGAGGGGCTCAAGGCGATCGCGCAGCGCATCCACCGCAAGACCGTTCGGCTGGCCAGCGGT
>JAGXHB010000047.1 GCA_024636425.1 Roseobacter sp. | reverse complement strand
TATAATCCTGCCGGAGGAACCCATCACGGCATGCCTGACCGTGCCAACGGATTCTGCTTTCTGAACGATCCGGTCCTGGCGATGAAATCCCTGCGCCATCACGGCGTTCGCCGGATCGCATATGTCGATATTGATGCACATCATCCGGACGGGGTCGAAGTGGGGTTCGGGGGTGATCCGGAGTGTCTGATGATCTCGGTCCACGAAGACCGGCTTTGGCCGCGCACCGGCCCGCTAGAGAATGACGGGGGCGGGAACGCATTCAATCTGCCGGTCCCACGTGGACTGAACGACAGTGAAATGGCCTTTATCCGCGAGAACCTGATCCTGCCCAAGGTGCAGGCGTTCAAGCCCGATGCTATCGTTATGCTATGTGGTGCCGATGCGGTCGAGGAAGACCCGCTCTCGCATCTGGCCTTGTCGAATAACGCGCATCTGGCGGTTCTGCGCGGCTTGATGGGGATTGCACCGCGCCTGCTGGTTCTTGGTGGGGGTGGCTATAACCCTTGGTCGGTGGGCCGCTTGTGGACAGGTGTCTGGGCGATGTTGAACAATTTTGAGGTGCCGCATCGCTTGCCCACCGAAGCCGAAGCAATTCTGCGAAACCTTCGGTTTGAGGGCAATCGGCGTGGCAAGAACCCGCCAGATCATTGGTTCACAACCCTGACTGATACCCCACGAGAAGGCCCCGTTCGGGAGGAAATCAGGCGGATGGTTCAGACGTTGAACAGGCGTTGACGAAATTGCCCTCCGGGATGCCGATGCTGGAGGGCGTCTTGAACGATTATATGATGCTGTTATTCAGCCCAGCTCACGCCTGTCAGATCGGTTGCCTGCGTTGGTGCGTTTGACCACAGACCCTGAACACCGGCCTTGGCCACCGTCAGGGCAGCAAGCTGGAATAGGTATGCGTTCACATAGTCCTCCGAGATCATCTTCTGCGCATCACCCATGATCTGAGTGCGCGTGTCAGGGTCCGTTGTTGCGTTCAGCTTGGTCATCAGCCCCTGAAAATCAGCGTTGTCATACTGGAAATAGTAGTCGGGGTTTGCGTAAATCCCGATGTCCATCGGTTCCGTATGGCTGATGACGGTCAGGCCAAAATTCTTGCCGTTGAACACAGTTTCAAGCCACTGCGCCCATTCAACGTTGTTGATCTTGGCGGTGATGCCCACGTCGGCCAGCTGGGCTGCGATGATTTCACCGCCGCGCCGCGCATAGGATGGGGGGGGCAGGTCTAGTGTGGTCTCGAAACCGTCGGGAAAGCCTGCTTCTGTCAGAAGAGTTCTGGATTTCTCCGGATCAAATGGGCTGAGATCGGTTTCGTCCACATATGCCGGATTATGGGGCGCAAAATGCGTGCCGATGGGCGTGCCGTACCCGAACATGGCACCGTCAATGATGGACTGACGGTCGATCGCATGCGCAACAGCTTCGCGGACTTTTACATCGTCGAAGGGTTCCTGCTTGTTGTTCATCGCCATGATAGTCTCGCCCTCGGTCGACCCTACCAGCACCTGAAACCGTGGATCCGCTTCAAACTGGGGCAGGTTCTCGGGGGCCGGGAAACTGATGAAGACGTCAACATCTTCAGCCATCATGGATGCAAATGCTGCCGTCGGGTCCGAAATGAATTTGAAAGTTGCCATATCAAGTGTGGCAGGCGTCCCCCAGTAGTTGGGGTTCTTTTCAATCATGATATTGTCACCTTGGGTCCAGCTGGTGAACTTGAACGCGCCGGTGCCGATGGGCAGTTGCTTGATGTTGTCGATGCTTTCAGGTGCCACGATCACGGCGTCGCCCCATGCCAGGTTGAACAGCAGGTTGCCGTTCGGCTCGCTCAGTTTGACCTCGACCGTCATGGGGTCGATCACTGTCACCTCCGAGATTGCACTGAACAGCGCCTTTTGCGCATTGGCGCTGTCTTCGGCGTTGATCCGTTCGAGGGTGAATTTCACATCTTCGGCGTCCATCGTCGTGCCATCATGGAAGGTCACGCCGTCTTGCAGCTTGAACGTATACGTCAGACCGTCTTCCGAGATTTCCCAGGATTTAGCCAGACCAGGCACGACCGATCCGTCGCCCATAAACCGCGTCAACCCTTCGAACACATTGGCGTAAAGGACCGAGTCGATGGCACCGGCAGCAGCGCTTGTCGGGTCAAGATGCGGGGGCTCCAACTGCATGGCGACTGTGATGTCGGTTTTTGCAACAGCAGCACCGGCCATCAGCGCGGCAGCGCAGGTGCCAAGGATAAGTGAGCGAAGATGGGTCATCGTAGTCTCCAGTTTTCATAGTCTTGAAAAACGTTACCCAGTTCGCAGGCCTTTGGCCAGCATTTGAATAGGCCTTACAGTTTTGTATTGAAGCGCCTGCCCCCGCGGTTTATGCGCCGGGTTTGTTTGATCGGGCAGGGGCTTGGCATGGCTGCGATATCGTCGACTTTAGCTGTTGATTTCGGAACATCGAATTCTGCTGCGGGATTCTCAGTTGATGGCGTGCCCCGTCTGATTGCGGTTGAACAGGGGGAGCATACCCTGCCCACAGCGCTGTTTTTCGACAATGAGGAAAAGCGCGTGATCTACGGTCGCGCGGCCCAAGATGCGCTGATTTCAGGCGATGAGGGGCGGTACATGCGCGCGCTCAAAAGCCTGCTGGGGACGGCGCTGATGCGCGAAAGCCGGATGTTGATGGGAAAGCGGATGGATTTCATCGCAATCGTCGCCCGCTTTCTGGCCGAGATCAAACTGCGTGCAGAAGCCGAGACCGGACAGAAATTTACCCGTGCCCTGTCAGGACGTCCGGTCATGTTTCACAGCGCGGACGAGACGCGCAATGCTCAGGCGTTGGTCGATCTGACCGAGTGTTACCACATGGCAGGCTTCAGCGATGTGCGCTTCATGCCCGAACCCGAAGCCGCCGCCCTTGCCAACCGCGATGTACTTGAGCCGGGCGACCTGGGTTTGATTGTGGATATTGGCGGCGGGACATCGGATTTCACGCTGTTCCGTCAACAGGGCGATGCCGGGATACATATTCTGGCGAGTAAAGGCCTGCGGGTCGGCGGGACGGATTTTGACCGCGAGCTTAGCTTGCATCACGTGATGCCGCATCTGGGCATGGGCAGCGAGATCCGGCATGTCTTTGGCAGTGAAACACATCCCGCGCCGCATGCTGTCTTTACCGATCTGGCGACGTGGCAGAAGATCCCGTTTCTGTACACGCGCGAGCAGCGCAGGGCGGTGGATGATCTTGCGAAATATGCGGTTGAGTCCGCGTTGTTGAACCGTCTGGTCAAAGTGCTGGAAGACGAGCTGGGGCACGATATCGCGTTTGCTGTCGAAGCGGGCAAGATCGCGGCGAATGATCCGGACGCCACAGCCCTGCCTGAGATCAAGCTGGATATCCTGGAGCGTGGCTTGCGCGTCCCATTGCCTGCCGCGATGATGGCGGCCACGTTGGCCCAGATGGCGCAGGGTATCGCGGATACCGCGATCAAGCTGACCTCGCAGGCTGACATAGCGCCGGATGCGGTGACCAAGCTGGTCTTCGTGGGCGGCTCAAGCTTGATGGGGGTTATCGACGCCGCGATGCGCCGCGCGTTTCCAAAAGCGGCAGTCCATCGGGGTGCTGCCCTGACCGCGATCATCGACGGGTTGGCGCTGGCCGCCCCGCATGCGTTTTTGCCAGACTAGGGTGCCGCGGAGGCTTTAGCCTTTCGGCAGCAGCAGCGTTTCAAGGGCGGCACCCATGACGCAGGCACTGTCGATCATATCGTCGATGCCGATGTATTCATCAGGCTTGTGGGCCAGTTCCAGAAGCCCGGGACCATAGGCGATACAGTTCTTGAGCTTGCCGATCCTGTCGATGTGCTTCTGATCGTAAGACCCTGGAGAAGCGACATACTCCGGGGCCTTGCCCATAATGTCCTGAATGGCGTTCGCCACGGTCTGCACCACGGGCGCATCACGGTCGGTCATCGAGGGCAGCACCGAATTAAGCTCTGTCAGTTCATAGTCGAAATCGACCCGCGTTTCACGCAGCCCCTCAAGCAGGGCGCGGACCTCGCCGCGTACCTGATCAAGCGGTTCCTCCAACAGAAAGCGGCGGTCGATCGTTATGCGGCAACTGTCGGGCACGCAATGGGCAGGCAGACCGTCGAAATCGTCATCATTTTCCTTCTGTCCGCCGTGGATCGAATTGATGTTCATCGTCGAGCTGCGCGCGCCTTCGGGCACGACAGGCATGTCGGTGTGGCGGGCAGCCATTGCGGGGAAAAGCTTGTTTTCGAATTCGGACAGGACCGCACCCATGTGCCGCACCGCGCAATCGCCCAGGAAGGGCATGGAGCCATGCGCAATCTCGCCTTTCGTCTCGATCTCGGCCCACCAGCCACCGCGATGGCCAAGGCAAATCCGGTCCTTTTGCAGCGGCTCGGGAATGATCACATGCTGCACCCGGTCCGGGTTGAAAAACCCCTGCTCCGCCAAGTAGGCGACGCCACCGTAACCGCCTGATTCCTCGTCTGCGGTGCCCGAAATCTCGATGGCACCCGCAAAGTCGGGGTGCGTTTCGATAAACGCTTCGGCCGCAATGATCGACGCGGCAAGACCGCCCTTCATATCGCAGGTGCCCCGTCCGTAAATCTTGCCATCCGACACTTCGGCCCCGAAAGGATCGAAGGTCCAGCCGCTCCCGACTTCGACCACATCGGTATGGCTGTTGAAATGCACACATTCGCCGCTGCGCGTGCCGTCGCGCCGCGCGATGATGTTCCAGCGTGGATATTTGACACTGTCGCCGGGTGTGCCATGCGCCCGGATCAACTGCGTCTCGAAGCCGTGCTGCTTCAGGCGTTTCTCCAGATATTCGCAGATCAGACGGTAATCGCGACCCGGCGGGTTCAAGGTCGGGATGCGGATGAGGTCCTGGGTCAAAGCGATCAGATCGTCACGCTTGGCGATAATGGCGGAGGAGAGTGTACTTGTCATGGGTGCATGTTTGAACGGTCTTGCACCCATGGCAAGGGTTGTCTTTCGCAGCCCTGTCGAATTTGAGTTTATTTTGCGAAATGAAGACGGGAGCGGCTCATGTGTCGGCAATGTCCTTCATCGCGGCAAGCAATGTGCGCACTTCGTCCAGCGTGTTGTAATGACAAAGCGACACGCGCACGGCAGCAGAAAGGCCAAGCGGCGTCAGGATATTGCCGGAATAGTGGTCGGCCTTGCGGACATGGGTGCGGATGCCTTGGGCGTTCAGCTGTTCCACGATATCTGCGGCAGGAACCTTGTCGAGAGCAAAGCAAACCAGCCCTTCGCGGTCAGCGTTGTCCGTGCCGCCCAGGATCACGACGCCGTCAAGAGCGGCAAGGCCGGGCAGGTTGCCGCTGCCAAACAGCAGAGCATCTGTCAGTGCTTTTTCGTGATCATGAATCGCGGCACCGGCGGCTTCGATCAGGGCACGCGGATCGGTTTCGTCGGATACCTGCGCGCCGAGCCATTCGAAGTAACGCACCACATCCGTGAACGTGGCGTATGACCCGGTATCGCGGGTGCCCATTTCCCAATTGCCGGCAGGACCGTCTTTCAGCGTCTCGATCGGCAGCGCGCTAAGCCTGTCGGACGCCCAGGCGATGCCATAGCCGTGCCGCGAGAAGAGCTTGTAGGGGGAGATCACGTAGCCGTCGACGTCATAGCTGGCGATGTCGATCCGTCCGTGGCTGGCGTGCTGGATGCCATCCACAAAGATAAACGCCTGCGGTGCCACCGCGCGGATAGCGGCACTGATACCGGCGACATCATTCGCAATGCCTGTCACCGGTGAGGTGTGCAGGATCGTGGCGACACGCACATCAGGCGTCATCACCGCAGCATAGGCATCGGGTGTGACCTGGCCGGTCGCGGTATCATGCGGCACGCTGATATAAGGTTTGCCCGCCAAACCAGCCCAGTGCTGAGCTGCACTGCGCGAGGCGGGGTGTTCGACGGTTGATCCGATCACATCGCCCATGGGGGTGCCCATGACGGCGGTGCGGATCAGGCGGAACGACAGTTCTGTTCCGCTTTCCCCGACAAAGAACTGGCCCTCGGGCGCATTGAAGAACAGCGCCATGTCCGCCTTGGCTTCCTTGATCGTAGCCACCAGTGCATGCGCCGCCGGATTGTCGCGCCCTTGATTGTCCGGGATCGAAGCATAAAGCGTCGAGGTTTCCACCACGCTGTTCAGCGTCAAGGCACCGCCCGCGTTTTCGAAGAAGATGCGCGGGCCTTGGAACGGGCAGCTTGCCACATGGGCGAATTTTGCCCGGATTTCCGTCATTAATTCTGCGTCGGTCGTCAACATTTTGCGCCTATCTGAGCTTGAGGTCTGTCCTGATGCGGTTTCTGCGCTAATTCGTTTTGGAATAACATCCGAAATGTTGCTTTGACCGCTCATCGCACTCACCGTCAGGCACTTGAAATAACTATTTATCCGGAGCGGAATATGGCCCCTTTGATACAACGCAGTGTCCGCAGAAGAAAAGCGGAAGCCGAGGAAGCGGAAGAAAAATCCGTGAAAGAGGCGACGGCACTGTCGCCCCGGATGATCTATGAAGTCATCAGGCGCGAAGGCGAGGAGGAGCTGGAGCGCAGCAAACGGTCACTGATCTGGTCGGGGATCGCGGCCGGGTTTCTGATCAGCCTTTCTGTGCTGGGCGAGGCGATATTCCGAACCTACCTGCCTGACACGTCCTATCGGTTCCTGATCGAAAACCTTGGCTATTCCTTGGGATTTCTGGCGGTCATCATGGGGCGGATGCAGCTGTTCACAGAGAACACGATCACCACCGTCCTGCCGATCATGCGGGCCAAAACGCTTCAGTCGTTGTTCAATATGCTGCGCCTGTGGGGTATCGTGCTGGCGGCCAACGTTGTCGGGGCGTTCGGAGC
>JAGXHB010000046.1 GCA_024636425.1 Roseobacter sp. | reverse complement strand
GCCAACCGCGCATTGATGATCGAAGGCTTGCGGGACGCGGGCTTTACCCGTTTCGCGCCGCCGGATGGTGCTTTCTACGTCTATGCTGATGTCTCCGACATCACCGATGACAGCCGCCAGCTTGCGCGGAATATTCTGGACCGCGCAGGTGTGGCCGTGACGCCGGGTCTTGATTTCGACCCGTTGCGCGGGCACCAGACCTTGCGGTTTTCCTATGCCCGCAGCACAGCCGACATCGCCGAAGGGCTTGCCCGGCTCAAGACCTATATGGCCGCACGCTGAAAGGCTGGTCCGACGCGCGGCAAGATGGTATTACGGCGTCAAACACCCCGATGAGAATGGTGACAGGCATGCGGTTATTTCCGGTATTGGCAGTGCTTTGCGCGCTCTCGCAGCCTTTGGCGGCCCAAGAGATGACGGCACTTGCACGCGTTGACGGTGGCCCCAGCAAGATCAGTGACGGCTGGTTCGGGCGCGCGACGCTGGAACTGCATCTCAGTCAGGGAGTGCCGTTCCGGGTGTTCCTGCTGGAGGAGCCCGCCCGTCTGGTCGTCGATTTCCGCGAGGCCGACTGGACCGGTATCACGACCGCCGATCTGCTGCCAGAGCCGGGCAGGGTGACCGGTCTGCGCTTTGGCCCGTTCCAGCCGGGGTGGTCGCGGCTGGTGGCAGATCTGGCCGAACCGATGCTGCCCGATGAAATCGGCATGCCTGTTGACAAGGCGTCCGGTAAAGCGACGCTTGAAATCTCTCTCAAATCCGTGTCGCCCGAGGCCTTTGCCGCCGCCGCTGGCGCGCCTGTTGACCCGAGCTGGACAATGGCGCTGGCCGCAGCACCCGTACCGCCGCCGCCCCCCGGCTCTGACAGGTTCCGTGTGGTGCTGGACCCCGGCCACGGTGGCATTGACCCCGGTGCCGAAGCCGGAGGCCTGACGGAAAAAGACCTGATGCTGAGCTTTGCACTGGCGTTGCGCGATACGCTGATGCGTGACGGGATCGACGTTGTGTTGACCCGCGATACCGATGTTTTCGTAGCGCTCGAGACCCGCGTGGCGATGGCACACAGGGCGGAGGCAGATCTGTTCATTTCGCTCCACGCTGATATCTTGCGTCAGGGCGGTGCCAAGGGCGCGACAGTCTATACCTTGTCGGACGAGGCAAGCGATACCGCGACAGAGCATCTGGCCGCGCGTCATAACCGGTCGGACATCATTGCGGGTGCCGATCTGACCGGGTCCGACGATCAGGTGGCGGGCATCCTGCTGGATCTGGCACGGCAGGAAACCGAACCCCGGTCGGGCGCAGCAGCCAAGGCGCTGGTTGCAGGGATGAATGCCGCAGGGGGCCCGATGAACCGTCAACCGCTGCGCAATGCAGGGTTTTCCGTCCTGAAATCGGCGGATATTCCATCGGTGCTGATCGAAATCGGGTTTCTAAGCTCGGAGCGGGATCTCGACAATCTGCGCGACCCGATCTGGCGGGCGGTCATGGTAACGGCGATTGCGGATTCGATTGTGGCGTGGCGGGATGAGGATGCGGCCCTCAAGCCATTGATCCGCCAGTAACGTTTCCGTGCCATCTATGCCCGTATCTGCGCGGGTTATTGCCAAGATGGCACTGCTTCGTGTTTTGACGATCCGGGCTTTGGCGCGTATAGACGACTAAACCAAACAGCCTTGCAAGGGACTGCCACACGTGTTTCGCCTGATCCTGTCTTTCTTCGGGGGTATTTTTACCACCCTGACCATGAGCGTCGGAATGGTCGCGCTGACCATCGGCGCGATCTTCTGGATGTATGGGCGCGATCTTCCCAGCCACGAATCCCTTGCGCAATACACGCCGCCCACGATCAGCCGGATCTATTCGGGGCAGGGCAAACTGATTGATGAATTTGCCAAGGAACGGCGCCTTTTCGCGCCCGCCGATACGATTCCGCCGCTGATCAAGCAGGCGTTCATTTCGGCGGAAGACAAGAATTTCTACACCCATGAAGGGTATGATCTGCGCGGAATCGGGGCTGCGGCCTTTGACGCTGTGCGCAGTCGCGGCCAAGACGTGCGTGGTGCTTCCACAATTACCCAGCAGGTCATGAAGAACTTCCTGTTGTCGGGCGACCGCCGCGCGGAACGCAAGATCAAGGAAATCATCCTCGCGTCGCGGGTCGAAACGGCGATGAGCAAGGAAAAGATCCTCGAACTTTACCTGAACGAAATCTACCTCGGGGCCAATTCCTATGGGGTTGCGGCGGCCAGCCAGACCTATTTCAACAAGACACTGTCGGAGCTGTCGCCGGGAGAGGCCGCATATCTGGCGGCGTTGCCCAAGAAGCCCGCTGAGTTGCACCCTGTCCGCGACATGAATGATGCGGTCGAGCGCCGCAACTACGTCCTCAGAGAGATGGAGGACAACGGGTATATCACCCAAGCCGTCTACGAGAACGAGGTCGCGCAGCCGCTGCGTTCGGTTCAGAACGGGGACTTCAAAAGCTTCAAGGCAGAACTGCCGCCGCGCGATTATTTTACCGATGAAATTCGCCGCCAGCTGTCCGAAAACTTTGGTGAGGGCGAGTTTTTCACTGGCGGCCTGACTGTGCGTGCCACCATCGACAACGAGATGCAGCCGATCGCAGCAGAGGCGCTGCAACAGCAGCTTGAGGAATATGACCGGGGTGTCGGCGTCTGGCGGGGTACCGGCAAGACGATCGCAGCGGAAAGTCTGACCGATGAGGCGACCTGGCGCGAAGCACTGGCTGACACGCGGGTGTCGCGCGATGTCGCGCTGGAAAACCAGTGGTATCCAGCCGTTGTGCTCAGCGTCGGGGACACTGACGCCCGCATTGGTATCGAAGGCGTGGAAGAAACGTCCGAAGGTCACTTCATCCCCGCCAATGATGTGCAGTGGGCGCGCAAGCGGCTGGAAGATGGCTCTTTGGGACCAAAGGCGCGTGTCGCCGGTGATTTGCTGGACGACGGCGATGTCGTTCTGGTGCGCCGCATGACCGCTGACAACGACGGATCGTTCATCCGCTGGACCCTGCGGCAGGTGCCCGAGGTCCAAGGCGGTTTTGTCGCCATGGACGTCAACACCGGTCGCGTGATCGCGATGCAGGGCGGGTTCTCCTATCAATCGTCGGTGTTCAACCGGGCGACGCAGGCGAAACGCCAGCCGGGGTCAAGCTTCAAGCCGTTCGTCTATGCTGCGGCACTGGACAGTGGGTATACGCCCGCAACCGTCGTGGTGGATGCCCCGATCGAGATCAATACACCGCAAGGTCTGTGGCGTCCGCGCAATTCATCCAACAAGTTTTACGGTCCCACGCCGCTGCGGACCGGGATCGAGCAGTCGCGCAACCTGATGACGATCCGTCTGGCGCAAGAGGTGGGGATGGATACGGTCGGCAGCTATGCCGAAAGCTTCGGCGTCTATGACAATCTGCAACCGGTTCTTGCCAACGCGCTCGGCTCCCAGGAAACGACGCTTTACCAGATGGTCTCGGCCTATGCGATGTTCGCCAATGGCGGCGAGCGTGTCGAGCCGACGCTGGTTGACCGCGTGCAGGACCGGTATGGTCGCACCGTCTACAAGCATGATCAGCGCATCTGCAACGACTGCCAGCTTGCCAGCCTGCAACAGGGTCTTGGTCCGCGCATCGTCTCCAACCGCGAACGCGTGATGGACCCGATCACCGCCTATCAGCTGACGTCAATGATGAAGGGCGTCGTGGACCGTGGCACCGCGAAAGGCGCGATCAATCTGCCCGTGCCGATTGCGGGCAAGACCGGCACCACCAATGATGCCAAAGATGTTTGGTTCGTCGGGTTTTCCAGCAACATCGTAGCTGGTTGCTATATCGGTTTCGATAACCCCCGGTCGCTCGGCAAACGTGCATATGGTGCCGGCATGTGCGGCCCTGTATTCCAGCGGTTCATGAGCAAAGCCACCGAAAAATTTGGTGGGGGCCCGTTCGAGGTGCCGCCCGGCGGTCACTTCATCAAGATCGACCGCTTCACCGGTGCGCGCTTGTCTGATGACGCGTCAGGCCCCAATGTTGTTGCTGAATACTTCCGCGATGGCGAAGAGCCGCTGTTCGGCATTACCTTTGACGGTGGCTTTGCGATGGGGGCGGATTTGCCTCTGGTCGAGGAAGCGGGCGGTGCCACGTCGCGTGAAGTGACGACCTCGACCGGCAAGAAGGTACAGGTCGGGCCCAAGGCCAGCTTCGGCACGATCAGTTCCGGCGGTCTATATTAAACTTGCAGATGTGGGCTGGCGCTTGCCCCTGTGGCGGCGCTGGTCTATCTCTCATGCGGCTTCGCAGATGCGGGGTCGTGATTTCTTTTGAAGGCAGAAAATAATGCGCGCAGAGGCACAGAATTCGGCAGATCAGATCGGCAAGTCGCTGGAGCTGCTGGCCCAGCGTCTGAACGTGGAAACTGCACCCTACCGGCTTGAGGAATTCAATGCCCGCGTCGAAGATCCCAAGCTTTGGGATGATCCGGAGGCGGCGCAGAAGCTGATGCGTGACCGGCAGGCGCTGGTGGATTCGATCGCCACCTATGAAGGTATCAAGCAAGAACTGGCTGACAACGTAGAACTGATCGAGATGGGCGAGGCGGAGGACGACGCCGATGTCGTGGCCGAAGCCGAAGCGGCCCTGAAGGCGCTGGCGACCACTGCCGCGCAGAAGGAACTGGAAGCCCTGCTGGACGGAGAGGCGGACGGCAACGACACGTTCCTTGAAATCAATGCGGGCGCCGGTGGCACGGAAAGCTGCGATTGGGCGAATATTCTGGCGCGGATGTATGTTCGCTGGGCCGAGAAAAAGGGCTACAAGGTCGAGCTGCAATCCGAAAGTGCTGGCGAAGAGGCGGGGATCAAATCCGCGACCTACAAGATCAGCGGCCCCAATGCCTACGGCTGGCTGAAATCCGAAAGCGGTGTGCACCGGCTGGTCCGCATCAGCCCGTTCGATTCGGCTGCCAAGCGTCATACTTCCTTCAGCTCCATCTGGGTCTATCCCGTGGTGGACGACAATATCGAGATCGAGGTGAACCCGAGCGATATCCGCATCGACACGTACCGGTCGTCCGGGGCAGGTGGTCAGCACGTCAATACCACGGACTCGGCGGTGCGGATCACGCACCACCCCACCGGTATTGTCGTGACAAGCTCGGAAAAGTCACAGCACCAGAACCGCGACATCGCCATGAAGGCACTGAAATCCCGGCTTTACCAGATGGAACTTGACCGTCGCAACGCGGCGATCAACGAGGCGCATGAAAACAAGGGCGATGCGGGGTGGGGCAACCAGATCCGGTCCTATGTTTTGCAGCCCTACCAGATGGTCAAGGATCTGCGCACGAACTATGAAACATCCGACACCAAAGGCGTGCTGGACGGCGATCTGGACGGGCTGATGGGGGCCGCGCTGGCGCTGGCCGTCTCCGGCAAGAGCCGGGCGGAAGCGCAAGCGGGCTAGACCGTCCAAGGGGCTCTGCCCGCGCCTTATCAAGTTTCCCGTGATATTTTCGAGCCAGAGAAGAGGGGGGCTTGTCCTTCCGCGGCCTTGCGGGTCTGATACGGGTGGCGAGAGGAGATTGATCTTGGATATTCTCAATATGGGCGCGTTGGCGCAGTCTGAGGCTTTGGCGCAAGGCAGCCTGCGGGCGGTTGATTTGATGCAGGCGACCCTCGCGCGGATCGAGGCCGTTAATGGATCGGTCAACGCGGTGGTATCCCTGCGCGACACTGACGCGCTGATGCAGGAGGCAAGAGCCGCCGATGCAGCACCGCGTCGCGGATGGCTGCACGGTATTCCAATGGCAATCAAGGATCTGTCGGACGCTGAGGGCCTTGAGACGAGCATGGGATCGCCCCTGTTTGCGGGAACACTGGCACAAAAAGACAGCGTGTTTGTCGGGCGCCTGCGCGCTGCGGGCGCCATCTTTATCGGCAAGACGAACACGCCGGAATTCGGGCTTGGCAGTCACACCTTCAACCCGGTCCACGGCGCAACGCGCAACCCGTATGATCAAGGCAGGTCCGCCGGTGGTTCATCGGGTGGTGCTGCGGCGGCGTTGGCCAGCGGGATTGTCAGCGTGGCGGACGGGTCGGACATGATGGGCAGCCTGCGCAATCCGGCGGGCTGGAACAACGTCTACGGCATGCGCCCAAGCTGGGGCAGCGTGCCGGGGGAACCGGAAGGCGACATGTTCCTGCACCAGCTGTCGACGGCGGGGCCGATGGCGCGCAACCCCCGTGATCTGGCGGCGTTGCTGGATACGATGACGGGTGCGGACCCGCGCCAGCCCCTGGGCTTGACGCCCGCGCCGGTCTTGCCCACACTCTACGGCGACGCGCCGAAACTTACGATCGGTTGGTTGGGCGATTGGGGCGGTGCTTTCCCCTACGAGAACGGGATCAAGGACTTGAGCGCGACAGCGGTTGCTCAGATGGCCGACCTTGGCCACCGCACCCTTGACCTTGAGGCCCCGTTCGACGCGGACGCCATGTGGGAGAGCTGGATCACGCTGCGGTCCTTTGCCGTCGCAGCGAGCCTCGGCGCGATCTATGACAATCCAGCGCAGCGCGACCATCTGAAAGCGGCGGCGCAGTGGGAGATCGAGCGCGGGCAGCAGATGTCGGCAATGCAGGTGCAACGCGCCAGTGTGATCCGGTCAGATTGGTACCGGGCTGCCGCGCTGTTGTTTGACAGCGTCGATGTGGTGGTTCTGCCTTCGGCGCAGGTCTGGCCATTTCCGGTTGACGAGGTGCACCCGACGCAGATCGCGGGGCAGGCGATGGATACCTATCACCGCTGGATGCAGGTGGTGGTACCCGCCAGTCTGATCGGGTTGCCGGTGGTCAATGTGCCCGCAGGGTTCGGCGCGAACGGGTTGCCGTGCGGACTGCAGCTGATCGGGCGGCATGGCAGCGACGCGATGCTGCTGCGTCTGGCACAGCAATGGCACGAGGCGACCTGCTGGCCGCAGCAGCGCCCGCCCGTTCTGGGATAACGCCGTGCTGGGCTAAAGCGGGGTTTCGCGCCCTTGGGCGATCAGGATCTCACGCAGGCCTGCAGCATCCGCATGGCCGGTTTCAAGGGCATAGACATAGGCATGGGTCAGGTAGAACCCCGCTGCGTTCCTGTCGTTCGCCTGATCGGCAGCTTCGCGGTAAAGCGTGACCAGCAGCGCCGCATCCTGCACCAGATGTGCGCTGAGCAGGCGGCTGTCGAGGTCGTTCATGCCCCCTCGCGCAGGGCCTGAAGCTGGCTGGCAACCCAGTCGTGGAACATGTGGGTCGGCCCGTCCATCGCCGGTGAGAACCGCCCGCCATCAAAGTGCACCGCATGGCGCCCGCGCTGCATGCCTTCGACAACAAAGATGTCCTCTTCGAACACAAGTTTCCATTGATCGGTGTTGCGTGCGCGCAATCCGGCGTCCGTTTGCGGTGCGGCATAGTAGAGATGAATATGCTCTGTCGTCTTTTCGGGGCCGTCGGGCGATAGGATGATTGCAAACGCGTGATCGCGGTGCACGCCGAGCAGGACGTTGGGATAGACCGCGACATATTCGGCGGCAGTGTCCCAAATTTCGGACAGATCCGCGAAGTCGGGAAAGGATGACCCGCCGTCGTCCTTCAACTGGCGGTAGACCAAGGTGCCCTGTCCCGAATATTTGCCTGCCGCCTCGATATGATAGTGGTCTTCCAGCCGGGAATAGCTGTTCAGGCCGGGATGCACCCATGGCAGGTGGTAGCTTTCGCAATAGTTCTCGACCGCCAGCTTCCAGTTGCAGTTGACGCCCAGCTCGAACCGGCTGTCGGCGCCGCCGTGATAGAGCGGTTTGTCAAAGGCGGCCCAGCGGGTCAGCAGATCGGCGTTGGCCTCCTCAAAGGGAGCGGCAGCGCCCGAGACGTTGATCCAGATGACATCCATCCAGATATGGCTGCGAATTTCGATAAGGCCGAGCAGAGCGCGGTCGATACCCTCATGAGTGTTCTGCCCCGGGCCACCGACATGCGGCGTAGAGACAAGCGCGCCTTCGGTACTATAGCACCAGCTGTGATAAGGGCAGCGGATCGCCCCCTGGATCTTGCGCGGTGCGTCGACAAGGATCATGCCGCGGTGCCGGCAGGTGTTCTGGAAGACCCGCACCTGACCGGCGCGGTCGCGCACGACCAGCAGTGGCATCCCCAGAAACGTGAGCGGCACTGCGTCCCCGATCTGCGGCACGTCCGAGGCGACGGCAAGGCCGGACCAGTTGTGGAACAGCACCGCATCGCGTTCTTCGGCAAAGACGGCGCTGTCGGTGTAATGCGCATTGGGCAGACCATGGGCACTGTTGATGGGCTGGCGAACTTGGCGAAGATCCTCGGCGTGCATTTGCATGATCCCCTTGTGAATACAGCGCAAGACTAGCAAGGGGCGGCGCAAGAAAAGGGGCAATTAGCGACGCGTTTTTATCACCTGCGACATGGTGTCGTGACAAGCTGCCGGTCTGTACGGCCCGTCAGGCGAAATCGACCTCGGGGCGCAGAAGGCGGCGGTGAAACGGTTCGAGCTTGTCGAGAGTGTGAAACCCGCTGTTGCGCGCAGCGGTAAGGACGCTGCCGGCATTCTGGGGCAGAAGTTCGTAGACCAGCCGGGTCGCCCGCACGCCCATCACGTTTTCGGGGATGGTGCGGGTGGCATAGCCCACCCAAAAGTTGTTTTCAAAGGAGGCAACCCGCGACAGATAGTTGAACGAAGAGGTCATCGCATTTCTGCGCGACGCGAGGATGGCGATGCCTTCTTCCTGGCGCAAGGCGATGCCGCGGAATTCGCGCGCCTCAGAAGTGACGGGCAGACCCTGAATGCGCATCGCCTTGGGAGTTTCGTACCCTTTGAGATAGGTGTGCGGGCCTTCGCGGAAAACCAGCACAAGACCGACGACGAACGTGTCAGAGTTTATGAAACTGCGTCTGGAGAACCGATAGATACCGCTCGGGAACTCCTGGTCTTGCAGGTCGCGCGCGCCTTGATTGACAAAATCGTTCAGATACGCAGCCCCTTCGGCTGTTGTCTTGCTCCGGATCTGTTCCAGAGGTTCCAGCAAGATCCGTGCGTCGACGCCGAAGAAGGTGCAGATCCGGTCAAGGATGTCGGGGCGTGGAAAGCTGTCGCCGGCCAGATAGCGGTTCAACTGGGTGCGATTGATGCCAAGCCTGTGCGAAAGCGAGGTGATCGAGGGGTGCTCTCGCGACAGCAACCGTAAATTGTCCCCGAAGATCGTCCGGATATGGGCAGGGTTATCCAATAAGAAATACTCTTGTAAGAAAAGTGTAAATAATTTCTGACAACCTATAGTGATTGGGGCTGACGCACAATAGCGTCAGACTGACACAAAATAGAACATGCGGGGCCGTACGCAGACACAAATTCACTGTGTAAAAAAATCGACAAATAGTTGAAATCACGTAATTGTTGAAGGGTACAAGCTAAGAGAGCGGGGGCGGGTGAATGTACGGTGTAGTACTCTGGAGCGACGACGCCGAGAACAAGGCTGTGTTCTGGTGTGAGGATCACGGTGACCTTGCATTTTTTCATGGCACGGAGGACACCGCTGCCATGGCGTTTGACGCTGGCGATCTCGTTGAGTTCGATGTCTATATCGATTGCAAGCTTCGCAGGGCCCGTAATGCCTGCGTTGTTCATCAGGGGATGAGCCCGGATTTGCCGCGTACGTTGCTGACCTACACCACCCCCGAAAAGCGCGTGACCGGGATTGGCAATGTCATCCCGTTTCAGGCACGCTGTCAGCAGGATGCCTGCCCGCGCGTGCGAGGGCAGGCCTGAAGGTCAGTTTCCGCGCGGCAGCGCTGCAACGCCGGTGCGTGCCACATCCGTTAGGCCCAACGGACGCATCAGGTCAGCGAAAGCGTCAATTTTATCCGGCGCGCCTGTAATTTCGAAGACGAATGTTTCAAGCGTGCTGTCAACGACATTGGCGCGGAAAATATCGGCCAGACGCAGGGCTTCGACGCGCTTGTCGCCTGTGCCCGTGACCTTGAACATGGCAAGCTCGCGCTCGACCGAAGGGCCCTCGACCGTCAGATCGTGGACCTCGTAAACGGGGACAATGCGCCCCAGCTGCGCCTTGATCTGTTCGATCACCTGCGGGGTGCCGGATGTGACGATGGTGATGCGGCTCAGGTGTCCTGTGTGATCCACCTCGGCCACGGTCAGGCTGTCGATGTTATAGCCCCGGCCCGAGAAAAGACCGATGACGCGCGCGAGCACGCCCGGTTCGTTTTCAACCAGAACCGCAAGCGTGTGGCGTTCGATAACGTCCGAAAAATTGGGACGCAGGTTATAGGCGGAGTGGCTTGTTGAGCCTTTTTTGATTTTCAGGGCTGACATCTGACTGTCCTTCTCGTTTGTTTTTGCCGCCGGAATTTCTGAAAAATTCCGGCCCGTTTTCTTTGAAAGAAAACGCGTTACACTAGGACCGACCCTTTTGCATCGATCACCCCTTGCGTGCCCACACCGGCAAGCAACATGTCATTATGCGCCTTGCCCGACGGGATCATGGGGAAGCAGTTCTCGTGCTTTTCGACCAGGCAATCGAAGATCACTGGACCGTCATAGGCGAGCATCTCCTTGATCGCCTCATCCAGGTCATCAGGGTCCGAGCAAATAATCCCCTTGGCCCCGAACGCCTCGGCGAGCTTCACGAAATCAGGCAGACTTTCCGACCAGCTTTGCGAATAGCGTTCGCCGTGCAGCAATTCCTGCCACTGGCGCACCATGCCAAGGCGTTCGTTATTGAGGATGAATTGCTTGACCGGCAGGCCGTATTGCATGGCCGTACCCATTTCCTGCATGTTCATCAGCCAGCTTGCCTCGCCCGCGACGTTGATCACCAACGCGTCACGATGGGCCATCTGCACGCCGATGGACGCGGGAAAGCCGTAGCCCATCGTCCCCAGACCGCCCGAGGTCATCCAGCGGTTCGGATCCTCGAACCCAAGATATTGCGCGGCCCACATCTGGTGCTGGCCCACTTCGGTGCAGATATAGCGGTCATGGTCTTTGGTCAGCGCCTCAAGCCGCGACAGGGCGTATTGCGGCTTGATGACCTTGCCCTTCTGTTCGAACTTCAGACAATCGACGCTGCGCCATTCGTTGATCTTTTTCCACCATTTATCAAGTGCTTCCGCATTGGTTTTGCGGCCGCGCGATTTCCAGACCTTCAGCAGATCTTCCAGCACATGACCAACGTCACCGACGATAGGAATGTCGATGCGAATGATCTTGTTGATCGAGGACGGGTCGATATCGATATGCGCCTTCGTGGATTTGGGGCTGAACATGTCGACCACGCCGGTGATCCGGTCATCGAAGCGCGCGCCGACGTTGATCATCAGATCGCAGTCGTGCATGGCCATATTGGCCTCGTAAAGCCCGTGCATCCCCAGCATGCCCAGCCAGTTGCCGCCAGACGCCGGATAAGCCCCAAGACCCATGAGCGTCGAGGTGATCGGGAAGTTTGTCGCCTCGACCAGTTCGCGCAGAAGCTGGCTGGCACCGGGGCCGGAGTTGATGACGCCACCACCGGTATAGAACACGGGCCGTTTGGCGTTTTCGATCGCGGCGACCAGTTCGGTGATCTCTTCCATGTCGCCTTTGACAGGCGGCTGGTAGCGCGAGGTCGAGGGTTTTTTCGGCTCGTAGGTGCCTGTCGCAAACTGCACGTCCTTGGGGATGTCCACCAGAACGGGGCCAGGGCGACCCGATGTGGCAACATGAAACGCTTCGTGCAACACGCCCGCCAGGTTGTCGGTATCCTTGACCAGCCAGTTATGCTTGGTGCAGGGGCGCGTGATGCCAACCGTATCCGCTTCCTGAAACGCGTCCGACCCGATCATGAAGGTCGGCACCTGACCGGTCAGAACCACCAGCGGGATGCTGTCGAGCAACGCATCCGTCAGGCCGGTCACGGCATTCGTGGCACCGGGGCCGGAGGTGACCAGCACAACACCGGGCTTGCCGGTAGAGCGTGCATAGCCTTCAGCGGCGTGGACAGCCCCTTGTTCGTGCCGCACGAGAACGTGCTTGATGCTGTTTTGCTGGAACACCTCGTCATAGATCGGTAGCACGGCACCACCGGGATAGCCAAAGATTGTGTCGACACCCTGATCGATCAGGGCTTGGACGATCATTTTCGCTCCGGTCATTTTACGTGTCATTTTCGTGCTCCGTCAGGCGGTGGTTGCTGTCAAAATCTTGCGTCGCAAATAAAAAAGCCCCCGGTTTTAGCGGGGGCGCATGGTGACTGGAATGGTCTGCCGTTACCGGCCCATGCGCGTGTGTCCAACAATGACGACTAGGGATGTCATGGCCAAAGGCTCCTATCTGCGTTTGGGGACATTATGAGCGGGAATCAGGGGCGTCAATGGGCAATCGCATGAAAAAATGTCGCGGGGGCCACAAATTCTTTCCATTTATTGCGCGGGCCGGCCAAGTTTTGGTGTTTTGCGTAAGACACGGGGCGCGGCACCCCGTGATTCTGGTGCGGAGCGACCTAAAGCCGCACGACGGTGCGACGTCAGGCTTGAGAAGGGCGTCTGCCCCCTCAACTCCCCCGCGATATTTTAAAGCCAGAAAAAGCCAGAGCGGGCAAAGATGTCAGGTTTTGGAAGGAGTCATATCGGGCAGCGCGATATTGGCGACCTGTTCGGCAATCGGATCCGTGTTGAGCGGATGGCGGTCTGGCGAAAAGTCGTCGGGATTGCGCATTTTCTGCCAGCGCCCGCCCATGTAGACCTCGAGCCCCGAGAACTTTGATTTATAGCCCATCTTCTGGCTGCCCGGCACCCAATAACCGAGATAGACATAAGGAAGGCCGGCCGCTCGGGCGATTTCGATATGATCAAGGATGATGTAATTGCCAAGACCGTCCTTGGGGCGGTCAGGGGTGTAGAAGGAATAGACCATGCTGACCCCGTCCCCCAGAACGTCAGTCAGGCAGACGCCGATCAGCTCGCGCGTTGTGGCGTCAGTGTATTCGATCACCCGGCTGCGGATCGGGGTCTCTTCGATCATCGCGGCAAATTCAAAGACGTCCATGTCCGCCATGCCGCCGTCCGAGTGTCTGCTGTCAAGGTAGCGGCGAAAGAGCTCGTACTGGTCTTCGGTTGCCCAAGGCGATGTTGCGCGCCGCGACAGCCCCGCGTTGCGCTTGATCGTGCGCTTCTGGCTTTTGTTGGGGGAGAATTCCGCCACATTGATGCGCGCCGAGAGGCAGGCAGCGCAGTCGGCGCAGGAAGGTCGATAAAGCACGTTCTGCGAGCGTCTGAAACCCTGCCCGGACAGGCTGTCATTCAGTTTCGCCGCCGCATCGCCCTGGAGTGCCGTGAACAGCTTCCGCTCCATCCGGCCCTCAAGATAAGGGCAAGGCTGAGGCGCTGTGACATAAAACTGAGGCGCTATGGGAAGGGTGTGACGCATATTCATCCACTGTTGTTAGAGGAAGGATAACAACAGCTTGAAACCACGCCAAGCCCCAGATTGCGGCAGGATCAGTTTTCCCTGCGTCGGTTCAGGGCCACGGTGCCAAGCACCATGTCGCTGAGCCCTTGGCACCTTGCCGTTGTGCACATCAGCACGATCGAAATCAGCTGTAGCGGCATCATGCCGATGCTGACCGTATAGCCAAGGGTGTGGGCAAAAGCAGTCGCGGCATCAAAACGTGTG
>JAGXHB010000007.1 GCA_024636425.1 Roseobacter sp. | reverse complement strand
TAGAGCGATGACGACCCGCCCGCCCCTTGGGTTTCACGCGCAAACATGATGACGCGGCCGTTGGGAGCCCAAGTCGGCCCCTCATCCAGGAAGGACGCGGTCAACAGACGTTCCTCCGACCCGTCCAGCCGCATCACACCGATATGGAAGCGGCCCTTGTTCTGCTTGGTAAACGCAATCAGATCACCGCGCGGGGACCAGACCGGCGTGCCATAGCGCCCTTCGCCAAACGAAATCCGCTGCGGCTCCCCGCCGTTTGCCGACATGATGTACAGCTGCTGACTGCCTGAACGGTCGCTTTCAAACACGATCTGACTGCCATCGGGCGAATAGCTGGGCGCGGTTTCGATCGCAGGCGTATTGGTCAGGCGGGTGGACTGCCCCGAGCCGATGTCCATGGTGTAGATATCGGTATTGCCGCCTTGCGTCAGCGAATAGACGACGGTGTTGCCGGAGGGCGAAAACCGGGGCGCAAAGCTCATCGTGCCTTCGGCGCTTTCAAGAACACGGCGCTGGACCGACCCGATGTCGAGGACATAGATCCGTGGAAACCCGCTCTCATAGCTGGTGTAGAGGATACGGTCACCGGCAGGCGAAAACCGCGGGGCCAGCACGATGGTAGAACTGTCAGTCAGGTAGCGCACATTGGCCCCGTCATAATCCATGACGGCCAGCCGTTTCTGGCGGTTGTCCTTGGGACCGGTTTCCGAGACATAGGCGACGCGGCTGTCGAAATAGCCGCCTTCGCCCGTGATCCGGCTATAGACGGCATCGGCCACCTTATGCGCCATGCGCCGCCAGCCATCGACCGTACCTTCGAATTGCAGCCCCGATCCCAGCTCGGCACCCGAGAATACATCGTAAAGCCGGAACTTGACGCTCAGGTTGTTGCCCGACACGTTGACCGCACCGGTGATCAGCGCCTGCGCGTTGATCGCCTTCCAGTCGGCATATTGAATGGGCGCGTTAAAGTCGCTGACGGTCGAGATGAAGGCGCTGGCCGGAACTTCCCGAAAGAGCCCCGTGCCAACCAGATCTTCGGACACGACCCGTGCGAGATCGACCGCCATCTGCCCCGATTCTCCGCTTTCAGGCTGAAAACTGGGGACAGCAAAGGGCAAGGGCTCGATCACACCTTCGGTGATTTCAATCCGCAAAGGGCCTTGCTGCGCCCACGCGGGACCGGCCACCGCGTAGAGCAATGCCAGACACACGCTTAATACTCGAAAGATCATTTGATGCGCATCCTTTCAGGATTAAATGTCATCTCAATATTCTGCCATTGGCCAAATTTATCCACCGGAAGCTGGTATCCGCGTGCGCCACAGCGGATAATCGCCCGCCGTGCCGCCTCGAATGCCTGTCCTGCTGCCGCCTGCGACCCGCCGGAACTGCTGAGCATCGTGATGGAATTGGTTTTTGGTGTGCCATCCTGATTCATCTCGACCGTCACGACAACGGTCGTGCGCAAAGCCTCGGACGACAGGGATCCGACGTTCCAGCAAGCCGAAACTGCAACGCGCAGTGATTCCTTTTCACCCCCCGACAAAGGCGGACCCGATGGTGCCGGAAGGGCGGACGATTCCGCTGGGGCACCCCCAAGCGCCTCTGCCAGTGCGGCATCGACGGCGCTTCTGTCCGTGGCACGCGGCACGGTCGGCACCGGCGCTGGCGTTTCATCCGGCTGTGGCGTCGGTGCGGGTGTCGGTGTCGGCGTTTGTGCGACTTCAGGCGCAGGCGGGGTCGCGCGGCGCGCAGGCGGGCGCGCGGACTGGTTCGGTGCCGCACGCGGCGGCTCTGCCGCCTCGGTCACGATCTCGGTCGTTGCTTCTTCCGGTGCGGTCGCTTCCTGGGGTTCTTCCACAACGGTTTCACCGGGCGCGTCGGGTGTTACGGCTTCCTGCTCCACCACGTCAGGGCGCGCTTCGGGTTCGGCGGGCGCTACAGGCTCGGGGGCGACACGCTCTATCGGGCGCGGCACGGCAGTGGGTGCCACTTCCGGCACCAGAACGGCCACATCCGACGGAGGCTCAGGCGATTCGGGGGCCTGATCGCTTACGTCTGCCGCAGGGGGCGGCGGTGCCTGCTCTGCCACCTCTGGTGCGGGATCAGGGGGGGGTGTTTCGGTCTGGACCGGTGCCGGTTGCTGAATTTCCTCTTCGGACGGCGCTGGCAGATCGGGTGTTTCGGCGGGCGCATCAGGTGTTTCAGGTTGTTCGACATCGGTCCCCTGATCCGGGGCCTGCGACGACGCCATCATCGCATCAAACTCCTCCGAAGAGATGACGGACACTTCCTGCATTTCAAACGGTTCATGCTCCGACGTAAAGACGCCGGCCAGCAGCAGCCATCCGATCAACCCCAGATGCCCTGCGCCAGAAATGTAATGCCCGGTGTGCATCGTTACCCGCCTGACGCGCCTGTACCGTCAAGTTTCGGGCCACCGCTGTCGGTGACCAGTCCGATGTTGGAGAAACCGCCTGCGTTCAGTGCGCCCATGATCTCCATTATCTGCGCATAGGGCACGGCCCCGTCGGCCCGCAGGAACACGCGGTCATTGGACCTCTCCGCCGCGACGGCGCGCAGTTTGCCGATCAGTTCATCTCGCGCGGTCTCAGTGGTCTGGATCTGGACAGATCCGTCCGAGAGCACGGTGACGGTCAGCGGTTCTTCCTGTTCCGACGGCAACGCGCTTGCGGCTGTCTTGGGCAACTCGACGGGCACGCCAACGGTCAGCAAGGGCGCTGCGACCATGAAGATGATCAGCAACACCAGCATGACATCCACAAAGGGCGTAATGTTGATTTCGGCCATCGGTTGCGCACGGCCCCTGCGCCGTCCGCGTCCGCCACCGCCCGATTTTTTCATGATCCCGGCTGCCATGGCTTAACTGTCCAGCTGACGGCTGAGGATGGTAGCGAACTCGTCGGCGAAGGCTTCGTAGTTGCCAAGGATGCGATCGGAATCAGAGCTGAGCTTGTTATAGAAGATCACGGCGGGGATGGCTGCCAGCAGGCCGATGCCCGTCGCAAGAAGCGCCTCCGCGATACCCGGTGCCACGACGACGAGGCTGGTGTTCTGCTGCTCCGCAATCTCGACGAAGGCGTTCATGATCCCGAACACCGTTCCGAAAAGCCCGATAAAAGGTGCTGTGGATCCGGTCGTCGCCAAAACGGGCAGCCCCTTTTGCAGCCGCTCTGATTCCTTGGCGATAGCCACGTCCATGCTGCGGTCGATCCGCGCGGTCGCACCGGGGATCAGTCCACCATCCTCGCGATGCGACCGGCGCCATTCGGTCATACCGGCAGCGAATATCTTTTCTGCGGCACCGGACGGATCCGGCCCGATGGCGTCATAAAGGCCGTCCAGCGGCTCCCCCGACCAGAAGGCCTGATCAAAGCGCGCGGCCTCTGCACGGGCGCGGCGATACTGGAGGATTTTCTGGATGATGATCGACCAGGACCAAAAAGACGCTACGATCAGAATGATCATCACCAGCTTTACGGTAAATGTCGCTCGAAGGAATAGACCCAAGAATGAGAAATCAATCTCACTGGCCGCCGCAAGTGCCTGTGGTTCCATGAATACTGCTCTTTTCTGCTCGCCCCCGAAGGGACTGTTCCGCCTCAACGGCCCTGTTTTCCAAGGCGCTATTTGGCACAAGCTTAGCCGAGTGCAATATTGATTGCTAGAACAATGGCACCAATCCGCTGCTCAAACTGCGATTGAGCGAAGTTTCGCTGGCAATCTCGCGGGTTTTCCCCGGGAATTGATACACACAATCGTGACATCGGCCTGAAACAACAATGTCTCGCCGCGCCAGACCTGTTGCTGCATCACCATCCGGGCCGGTCCGATCGAACTGGCCCATGTGCGCACCTCCAGCAGATCGTCGAAAACGGCGGGCAGGATGTAATCTGCCTCGACCCGGCGCACGGCGAAAACGATGCCCTCTGCCTTCATCTCCAACTGATCTATGCCGATCTCGCGGACCCAGTCGCTGCGCGCGCGCTCGATATAGCGCAGGTAATTGGCGTAGTAGACGATCCCGGCCATGTCGGTGTCTTCGTAATAAACGCGGAGGGGCAGAATATGTGTCATTGCGGTTTGCTCACCCGGGCAAAAAGGCGCAGCGCGTGCGACGCGTCCTGTGCGGCAGGCGGCAGAACCGGATCATAGGCGGCGCGCAGCAGGCCGGCGACGTCGGGGCGCAGGATCGTCGTATCCTCATGCACCGCAAGGGGCGATTGCGCCTTGAACGCAGTATCAGACCACAACAGGAATGATTGCACGATCTGGCTCAGCGCGAGCGTCTGCGCCGGCACGGCCGACAGATGCTCATCCATCCGCAGGAACACGAAACAGGCCTTGATCGCGCCGGTTTCATCAAACCGGAACAGGCGGTACTGGTTCGCCTCGACGGCCTCAAGCTTTGACACCAACGGCGCAAGGTCCGGCACCAGCCGGTCGAGCCCTGGCACCTCCGACAACTCGGACCACTCCCGGAAGAAGAACAACATCAGATTGCTGCCCAGCTCGGGGTCGGTTTCGGCCATCTTGTGGCCCGCCAGGTGGCACACGGCCTCGAGCGCGCCCTTGATGACCGCAAGCGTCGCGTCATCAACCCCGAACACCACCGGAGACAAGGGCCGCCCCCAGCGGGCAAACACGAAACTTCCGTCTTCGCGGGTGAACAGGGCTTCGATGTCTTGTGGTGTCATAACGTCTTCCAAATGGTCCTAAATCCTCGCCGAAGGCTCCGCCGCTTCAGCCGAACAAATCCGATTGCGACTTGGGCGGTGCCATGCCCAGATGCGTCCAGGCCTTTTGTGCCAGCATGCGCCCCCGTGGGGTCCGCTGGATCAGGCCCTGTTGCAGCAGGAACGGCTCGATCACTTCTTCCAGCGCGTCCCGGCTTTCCGACAATGCCGCTGACATCGTCTCGATTCCGACGGGCCCGCCCTGATAGTTTTCGGCGATCAGACGCAGATACCGCCTGTCTGCGCCGTCCAGCCCCAGATGATCGACGCCAAGCCGCGTCAGCGCCATATCTGCCAATTCCCGCGTCACACGACCATTACCTTCGACAACGGCGAAATCGACGACGCGGCGCAGCAGGCGGCCCGCGATGCGCGGTGTGCCGCGCGCGCGCTTGGCGATTTCGCGCGCGCCGCCTTCTTCGGCAGGGGCACCAAGTTTGCGTGCATTGCGGTCAACGATGATGAAAAGTTCGTCCTCGGTATAGAATTGCAACCGGGTGGGGATGCCGAAACGGTCACGCAGCGGCGTCGTCAGCAACCCCATCCGCGTGGTGGCCCCGACCAGTGTAAAGGGCTGGAGTTCGATGCGCACCGTGCGCGCAGCGGGCCCTTCACCGATCACAAGGTCCAGCTCGAAATCTTCAAGCGCCGGATAAAGCACTTCCTCGACAGCGGGGTTGAGCCGGTGGATCTCGTCGATGAACAGCACATCGCGCGCTTCAAGGTTGGTCAGGATCGCCGCCAGATCGCCGGCCTTGGCGAGCACCGGACCGGATGTCATCCGGAACCCGACGCCCAGTTCACGCGCCATGATCTGCGCCAAGGTGGTCTTGCCCAGACCGGGGGGGCCGTGAAACAACGTGTGGTCCATGGCCTCGCCGCGCTGCTTGGCGGATTGGATGAAGACCTTGAGGTTCGATCGCGCCTCGGCCTGGCCCACGAATTCGTCCAGCATCTGCGGACGCAAGGCGCGGTCGAAATCCTCGGGCAGCGGGTCGGGCCGCAAGGTTGGGTCACTGTCGATCATGCACTATCCAAAGGCTGGGACACGCGAAAATACGCGGGTCGCGCCATCCTATCCCTTAGGGGCCAGAAGTTTCAACGCCGCGCGGATCAACATCGGCGTGTCCGCATCGGGCATGTCGTCTGCCGCTTGCGCCACCGCCCCCGCCGCATCGCCCGGACCGTAGCCCAGATTGCCAAGCGCCGACAGCGCCTCGGACTGGGCGGACTGGTTTGCGGGGGCAGCCGCACGGCGGTGCGGCGCTGGCGCTTCGATCACTTGTATCGCGTCAACCTCGCCATGCGCCTCGGCAAGTGTGCCCGTCATGGCCATCACCCCCGGTGCCTTGTCCTTGAGATCCAGCACGACGCGCTGCGCGATCTTGGGGCCAACACCCTTGGCAACCTTGACCGCGTTCCAATCGCCAAGCGCAATCGCCCGGCTGACCCCATCAGGCCCAAGCGCGCCAAGGATCGCAAGCGACGCCTTTGCCCCGACCCCTTGCACCGAGGTCAGCAGGCGGTGCCATTCCTTTTCAACAAGCGTCTGGAATCCGAAAAGCTGCATCAGATCTTCGCGCACCACCAGATCCGTAAAAAGTGCGACCACTTCGCCGACACCGGGCAGCGCGGCCAGCGTGCGGTCCGAGCAATAGACCAGATACCCGACGCCGCGCACGTCTATCAGCACATGATCCGGCGCGCGGTAATCAATGCGTCCTGTGATCTTGCCGATCATGCGGTGGCCTTTGCGACCGCCTGCGCCAGCGTGCTGGCCCCGCCGTGATGCGCATGGCAGATCGCGATCGCCAGCGCATCTGCGGCATCGGGGCCGGCGATTTCAGCCCCCGGCAGTTGCATCCGCACCATATGCAGCACCTGCCCCTTTTCGGCATGACCCACACCGACCACGGTTTTCTTGACGGTATTGGGATAGTATTCACCGACAACCAACCCCGCCTGTGCCGGTACAAGCATCGCAATGGCGCGGGCTTGCCCCAGCTTCAACGTACCGGCGCCGTCCTTGTTCACGAATGTCTGCTCTACTGCCGCAGCTTGCGGGCGGTAGGTGGTGATGATGCGGGTCAACTGCGCGTGCAGTGACAAAAGCCGCGATCCCATATCGGTGCCTTCGGACACGCAGACGCCGTTTGCCACATGGCTCAACTTGCTGCCCGCGACATCAATGATTCCCCACCCCATGTTTCGCAGCCCTGGATCAATCCCGATTACCCGTATCATTTGCGTGCCTACCTCGAATTTTCTGTTTTTTTACGCGTAGCACGAAACGCGAACATCCACCAAGAGTTTTGAGCTTTGCCATCAAATCGCCACATTTCGTGCTGCGACGCAGAATAACGGCCTGAATACGCCGTTTGGAACGCCACTTGCGACATGTCCAGCTGTCGCCCACCGCCCATGTTTTATTACGGTTTCGTGACGTTTTCTGCTATGCAGAAAATGCAGATCACACATGCGCGGCTGGGTGTTGTGGAAAGTTTTCATTCTGCCTAGTTGATGAGCACACCGCCGGTACCAACCGGCTTTCTTCATTTCAAAGGATGGCTCAAATGGCTGTTTTCTATAACACTCCGACGACCTACGGCACGGCTGCTGCCGTAAACCGCTTTTTCTCGCAGCTTGGCGATCTTGCCGGCTCTGTTGTTGCCTGGAACGATGCCCGCGTGACCCGCAATGCTTTGTCTTCCCTGTCCGACCGTGAACTTGACGATATCGGCCTGGTCCGTGGCGACATCGAAAGAGTCGCACTGAACCACTTCATCCGCTAAGGGCGCATGGATAAAGATCGCCCCAAGGGCGAAACACACTCGAAAAATAAAAAGCCACGCTTCACCAAACGGTAAGCGTGGCTTTTGCTTTTAAGGGCCGCGCAGAGAGGTGTGCGACCTATCCTTCAGCCTCGGAAGATCGGTCCGATCTTTGACGAAATCGCAAGCGTCACCGGATCAAGCCCCAGCGCCCACGCCCCCGCTCGCTCGATTACCGTGCCGTTTTCCAAGGTGCTGAGCCTAATTTGATACGTGCCGGGACCGACAGCCGACAGCACCAGCGCCTTGAATCCGAAAAATAGCACAGCCAGCACGAACAAGAACTTGTAGGGCACACCAGAGGATCTGCGGACAGGGCGTGCAATGATCAGGCCGTCATCGCGAACTGTCGTGTAGTAGCCATGCGCAAATCGCGCATGCTTCTTGTTCAAGTTTTTAACACGTCTTCCAAAATGTTGACTTGTCTCAACCATGGTAGCCTCAGTTCGCTTAAGGCCCCCACCTTTCGCTCCCCGCAGAATACAGCGGGAATGTGCCTTTTTCCACTAATTTTAGGATAATAGGGCCGAAAAAGGGCGTCAATTATGGCTTTTTCTGGACAGTCAAAGTCGTCCAGTCGCCAATAACCTCCTGATGCAATAGATTGATGCCTGATTGTGCATAAACGTCAATGACGTCCTCTGCCTGCTCGTTCAGGATGCCTG
Source organism: Roseobacter sp. (assembly GCA_024636425.1). Classification (GTDB taxonomy): domain Bacteria; phylum Pseudomonadota; class Alphaproteobacteria; order Rhodobacterales; family Rhodobacteraceae; genus Sulfitobacter. The sequence continues at coordinate 2,628 of JAGXHB010000007.1, read as the reverse complement.
ACAGAATCGCCTTGCCGTCTGGTGCCAGCGCGGTCGCCATATCGGGGGCCAGTGCGATCAACGGACCTTTCAGGATATTGGCAAAAATCAGATCGAAAGGGGCTTTCGCGGCAAGCTCCGGATGGTCAAAGCCGGCGGCTTCGACGCAAATCAGCCTGTCGGCCAGTCCGTTGGCCGCTGCATTGGCGCGCGCCACGTCCACCGCGACCTCATCAATGTCGCTGGCCAGCACGGGGTTGGGCCAGATCCGGGCGGCCGCCATTGCAAGAACAGCCGTGCCGCAGCCGATGTCCGCCACGTTCTGTCCGACCATTCCTTCGTTTGCCAACCGGTCCAGCGCACGCAAGCACCCCAGCGTCGTGCCATGGTGACCTGTGCCGAAGGCCATTGCCGCTTCGATCAACAGCGGCTCGCAGCCCTCCGGCACCTTGTCGGCGTCATGGCTGCCGTAGACGAAAAAGCGCCCTGCCTCGACCGGAGAAAGCTCGCGGCGCACATGCGCGACCCAATCGGTTTCGGGCAATTCGGACACGACAAATTCTTTCGCCCCCATGGATGCCGCCAGAATGGCAAGTGCCGTCTCGTCCGGGGCTTCCTCGAAATAACCACCGACTTCCCACAGACCCGAGCCGTCTTCCATCTCGAACACGCCGATTCCGGTGGGTTCGGGCACCAGCCGCTCCATCGCTTCGCCCAAGGCATAGGCGGGTGTGCGACCCTCAAGGGTGGTGAGTGCTGTGAATGTGGGCATCGGTCTCTCCGCGATGGGTTTCGGATGCGGCCTACGCAGGCAGGTGCCGTCCGTCAAGACTTGGCTATTGTGCGACCGCGGGCACAGCAGCGGCAAAGACAGTCTCGTTGCCGGGTGCCGGATGGCGCGGGATCATCATCGCAAGGATAAACGATATGCCCGCCATCCCGGCGGCAAGGAAGAACACAGCCGCCGGTGACACCAGCCACAGCAAGCCCAGCGCCACAGGCAGGAAGACCGCCGCAATATGGTTGATGGTGAACGCGACCGCTGCCGTGGGGGCGATGTCACCCGGGTCCGCAATCTTCTGGAAATAGGTTTTCAGCGCCAGGGCCAGCGCAAAGAAGATGTGATCCAGCACATACAGGATCGCCGCCACAATCACCCCCCACCCCAGATAATAAACGCCGCCATAGGCCAGAAACACGATGACGAGCCCGATATATTCGAACCCCAGGGTGCGCCGCTCACCAAAATAGCCCACGGCGCGGCCCATAAGAGGCGCAAAGATCATGTTGGCAATCAGGTTGATGAGGTACAACAGCGTGATCTCATGCACATCAAAGCCAAAGCGCTCGACCATCATGAAGCCGGCAAAGACGACAAAGATCTGCCGGCGCGCGCCCGACATGAATTGCAACGCATAATAAAGCCAGTAGCGCCGGCGCAGTACCATCTTCTTGACCTGCGGATGCGGGGCCTCGAACTGCGGATAAAGAATAAGGGCTGCAATCGCGATCAGCACGGTGACCCCGCCGCCGATCATGTAGACGATGCTATAGGACAGGCTGAGGGTATCCCAAAGGGCCATGATCGCAAGATATGCCACCAGCGTCGCCGCCGAACCAGCCGCCATCAGCCAGCCGATCATGCGCGGCGCGTCCTCGATCTTGAGCCATTGAAGCTGGAGCGACTGGTTCACAGTCTCGTAGTAATGAAACCCGATCGAGCTCAGCATCGTGATCGTCAGAATACCGCCCATTGATGGAAACCACGCGGTGACCGCCGTCGCGGCCCCCAGCAGGATCAGCGACACCAGCCCCAGCACCTGCTCACGCACAAAAATGATGATCGCGATGACCCCGACGGCAAGAAACCCCGGAATCTCGCGCACCGTGTGCAACAGCCCGATGTCCGACCCGTCGAAATCCGCAACCTCGATGACAAAGTTGTTCAGCAACGCCGACCATGTATTGAAAGCGATCGGCATGGCCAGCGCCATCAGGAACAGCAGCGCCACAGGCCGCCGCCAGAAAGGTTGATGCTTGGCATCCGCAAGGGTCACGAACTGAGTCATATGATCCCAATACGCCCCCGCAGGCCCCTTGACGAGATCAAAACAAGCGTCCCGATCCGATCCACGCGCCGCGCCCTTTGTTCCAAATGGAAATAAATCCTCGCCGAAGGCATGTTTTGCGCCGCGCGCAAAACCAGCAAAGACTCAGTAAAAACTTTGCGGATCTATATCCACGGCCAGACGCGCATCCCCTTTCAGCCGCAGCTGCGCGATCCAGATGGAAATCGCTTCCTGCAAGGGTGCTGCCTTGTCCGCCTTGACCAGCAACCGGACGCGGTGCCGTCCGCGCACCCGCGCGATGGGGGCCGGTGCGGGGCCGTAGACTTGTGCCCCCACAGCGCGCAAGGGTCCGTCCTGACGCGCAAGCCGGTTGCCAGCATCAAACAGCGCCGCCACGTCCGGCCCACTCAGGATGATGCCGGCCATGCGGCCATAGGGCGGCACGCCGGCCTGCCGCCGCTCGCCGGCTTCCGCTTTCCAGAACGCCTCTTCCTCTCCGGCAAGAATGGCGCGGATGACGGGGTGATCGGGTTGATATGTCTGCAACAGGGCCGCGCCCGGTGCCTCTGCCCGGCCTGCG
>JAGXHB010000045.1 GCA_024636425.1 Roseobacter sp. | reverse complement strand
TGCTCGTCTGGTCATGCGCGACAAACCCCTTGAAGCGGAACAGCCCGCTTGGTCGCTGCTCAAGACGGTGTTTCAGCGCGGCGTGGCTGAAGGCCAGTTCACGTGCGCTGCTCCACCCCAGATAGGCGGTGCCAAGGACGGGCACGTACCACAGATGCAGACTTGCAGATGCCTGAAATTCAGGCAGCAGATTTCGTCGATACGCATTTTGTTGCATCTGCGCCACAGAGAACGCTTTGGCAGAGCGATCAACCCGCCAAGGCAGACGCAAGAAGAAAAAAAAGCCCCGGACAATCCGGAGCTTTTCACAACTTTCCGAGGTATGACGTAGCGTCAATGCTCGGGGCGTCAGGCGCGCTCGGAATACTCCATCGTCTCAGTATTCACGATGATGTCCTCGTCCTGTCCGACGAAAGGCGGCACCATGACCTTGACCCCGTTATCCAAGATCGCAGGCTTGAAAGAATTCGCCGCCGTCTGGCCTTTGACCACCGGCTCGGTCTCGACGATCTTGCAGGTGACTTTCTGAGGCAAGGACGCGTTCAGCGCCTCGTCCTCGTGATACTCCACCACGACCATCATTCCGTCCTGCAAAAACGGGCGACGCTCGCCCAGAAGCTCGGCGGAAAGCTGTACCTGCTCGTAGGTCTGCGTGTCCATCAGGACCAACATTCCGGCGTCTTCATACAGAAATTGTTGATCTTTTTGCTCCAGACGGACTTTTTCGACCTTGTCGGCGCTGCGGAAGCGTTCGTTCAGTTTCGACCCGTTGCGCAGGTTGCGCATTTCGACCTGCGCAAAGGCACCACCCTTGCCGGGTTTCACATGATCAACCTTTACCGCAGCCCAGAGGCCACCGTTATGTTCGAGCACGTTTCCGGGCCGAATTTCGTTTCCGTTAATCTTGGGCATGTTGTGTACACCATGGCAAATGAGTTGAAGTGAATTTCGCGCGACCTATATCTATCATATGGGTTCGCCGCAAGACAGCGAAGGTCGTGCTGCACCCGCGAAGAGCCATGTATAAAACGCATATGTGTTATGCAATATAGGTGTATCCGAATCGTACTCTTTCCGTCATAAGGAACCCCACGCCTAAATGACAAGAGCAAGAATAATAGAAAGGACGACGAGATGAAAGATTTCGTTGATGGCACTGCCTTTAACAATGAACAAGGTAACCGTGCCCGCAAACTTTTCGCTGCCGTAGTACTGGCTGCGTTGGATGACGCGATTGCCGATGACAAGAAATACGGCAATGGTCCTGAGCAGATTGCACGCTGGGCACGTTCGCGCGATGGCCGCGAAGTGTTGAGCTGTGCTGGTATCGACCCGAACGAGCGTGTCGTTTCCGGTCTGATGGATTTTGTCGGCAAAGGTGTGCGCACCTCTGTCGCCCTGTCGCGCGAAGAATCCGAGCGCCGCAATGCAGCTCAGCAGGCCGAAGCAGCCTGATACTGCGCATGATGTGATTAGGAAAAACGCGGCCTTCGAGTCGCGTTTTTCGTTACTGATGCTGTTTTTTCAAGATGAGCAGGCGGATCAACGTCACGCCGCAGTGATGAGGGTGTGGTTATTCCAGATCCTGCGCTGTCAGCGCACGGTGGATCTCTCGGCGGACCAGCTTGCGGACGTTGCGGGTGATGCGTTCCCCCAAAGCCCCTTGCAATTCGGACCGCACAATGTCCGCGACCAGATCGCGCAACATCTCCTCATCCAGATACTCTTCCCCGCCCAGACCGATCGCCTTGGCCTCTTCATCGTCGTCGGAATCGTCTTCGTCGAACGCATCTTCATCCGTGTCATAAGCCGCGTTGGCCTCGGCGAGTGCGGTTTCGATTGCGGCATCTGACGGTTCGTTTGCCCGCGTGTGCAGCGGCACCCCCGTCCCGTCGAGCTCTACATCGTCTTCCCATGCCATCGCCGGCGCATCGCTGCCCGAATAATCACCATCACCTGGCGCATCAGGCTCGTAGTTTTCAGGGATCCGGCGTATCGCGCTTTCAAGCGCAGCGATCTTCGCACTCAACCGCTCTGACGTGGCGGGTGAAGACGGCACGGTATCTTCGACCAGTTCGGACGCGCCCAACGAGAGAATGCCATGACGTGCTGCGGGCTCCGAAGCGGGGGGCTCCTCCACTGTTCTCGCAGACAAGACGCTCGGCGCAGGCTCTTCAAGGTCGTCTTCGTCCGCGGTCAGATCAAAATCATCTTCCGCAAACGGGGTATCAGCGCCTGTGTTGGTGTCATGCAGATCGGTTTCAGCCTCAGACGCATGTTCCAAGCTCTCGGTTTCAAAGCTATCCGTATCAAAATCGTCGTCGGTCCCGAAGCGGTCGGCACTAGCGTCTGCACCGTTTGTCACCGCCGCCCCGACAGCCCCGATGTCATCCAGATGGTCGCTTCCCCGCAACCCGGTCTCAGGGGCGGCGGCGTCGGTCCATTCCACCGGCTCCGGCGTCGTCTTGGGCGCTTTGTAGGCGTCCACCAGCGGGGCGTCGTTCGACACCCGCAAAGAAGGCGTCAGCACCAGCTTACCCTCCACAGGTTTTTCAGTTCTTGTTTGGGTTGACGGGCGTCTGTCCTGAGAGACCAAACGGCGAATGGAAGACAGCACATCCTCGACTTCTGCGTTTGTAACCGGGTCAGACATTTTTTTCACCACTCAGATTTTTCGAAGAGTTTAACCAGCCCCACGGATTCTCACAATGGGGCCGTGAAAATTGTCATTCTTTTTGCAGCGCCCGCAACACACGGTCAAGTTTCTTGCCTTCTTTGGAAAGCTTTGTCGGACTGTCCTTGACCAGATTATAATAGGCTGCCGCGTCGTAAAGCTGCACGGGCAAGCGCAGATCACGCGCCGTCAGTTGCCCCGTAGCCTGCAAGACAGAATAGGCAGCGACGTAAATCTGGGTTTGCGCTGTCACGGCGGCTGTGCGTGCATCCAGCAATGCCTGTTCGGCATCCAGCACATCCAATGTCGTACGGGCCCCCAGCGAAGCTTCCTCGCGGATGCCTTCAAACGCGACCTGGGCCGCACGCACCTGGCGATCGGAGCCTTGAATTTGCGCACGTGCCGACGTCAGAATGGCATAGGCGTCGCTGACCGCACGCTCCACATCCTTGACCACGACATGCAAATTGCCGCGCTGCGCATCACGTTGCGCGAGGTTCTTGCGCACACCAGCAGAGAGCGCCCCGCCCTGATAGATGGTCTGCCCGACCTGCAGGCCGATTGTGCCATTCCGGCTGGATGCCGTGCTGTCAAATGTTTCGGAGAGGCCGTATTGACCCTCGACCGTCACCTGCGGCTTCATGCGCGCTTCGCTGGCCCGAACCAGCAGATCGGCAGCCGCAACCTGGTGTTGCACAGACAGGATATCGGGGTGGCGGCGCACAGCAAGCGCTTGCGCCGTCGCGATATTGTCGGCAATCGCAGGCAGGCTCGGCGGGCGGCTCAGGTTGCCGGGTTCACGTCCGACTGCGACCTTGTAATAGGCACGCGCGCTCAACAGATCGCCCTCCGCCGCCGCCAGACCACTGCGCGCCTCGGCCAGTTGCGCCTCGGCCAGCGCGACGTCGGTCCGGGTGACCTCACCAACTTCGAACCTGTCACGGGCGGCGCGCAGTTCCTGCGTCAGCAAGCGCACGTTGTTTTCGCGCAAAGACACCAACTGCTGCGCCTGAATGACCCCCATATAGGCATCGACTGCCCGTATCAGAACCTGCTGTTCGACGCTGATAAGGCTTTCGCGGGTGGCCAGCACGGTTTCCTTTGCAGCCTCGATCGAATAGCGGGTCGCGCCGAAATCATACACCAGCAAGGATGCGATCAGGTTGACCGACGTGGTCAGCTGGTCCGTGGCGTTGCGGGTTCCCGCAGGCAACCCCGTGGTCGATCCGCCGCTGACGGACCGGTTGATGTTCTGGGTCAGGTTGCCGGTCCACTGCACAACAGGCTTCAGCGCCGCATTGGCGATTGCCACGTCTTCGTCAGCCGCGCGCAGAACGGCGCGGTTCTGATCCAGCAAACCCGAGTGGTTATAGGCCCCGACCAAGGCGTCCGCCAAGGTTTCGGAGGTTGCGGCGCCTGGCATCACGGATCCGAACCCGATCAATGTCGCTGCGACGATCCCGCGCAATCCGCTGTTGATGCCGATCATTCTCATTGTTCCGTCTCCACGATATATCCTGTCTCGCCGTGCTGCCAGCATGCAGCCTTCTGGTTCTGTCAAAGCTGGAAGGCGCGCGCGCGGGCGAAACCGGCCAGAACGGGTGCGCCCGCATTGAACATGGTGCGCCAACTCACGCCGCTGTCGCGTTTGTAGCCAAGGCGCACTTCTCCAAGCGGGCCCTCCATGAAGATGCAGGCGATACGACCACCGTCTTTAAGTTGCTCCAGAATGGTGTCGGGTACCATACCCACGCCGCCCTGAACGATCACAACATCGTAGGGTCCGTGCTTGGGCGCACCTTCGGCCAGCGGCCCATGGTGCACGACGACGTTGTCCGCTTCCGCCGTCATCAAGTTTTCCTGCGCTTCCTTGGCCATCTGCTCGTCTTCTTCCACAGCAACCACAGCTTCGGCCATATGTGCGATCACCGCCGAAGAATACCCGTAGGCGCACCCGACATCGAGCACCAGCTCGTCATTGCCGATGGCCAGCGCGTCCAGCATCTTCGCAAGCGTGCGCGGCTCAAGCAGGATACGACCGTCGCCAAGGTTGAGGTTTTCGCCAAGATACGCCGCTTCGCGCTGCGCAACGGGCACGTAGTTTTCGCGGGCAACTTTCAGCATCGCGTCGATGATGGGAAACTTGGTCACGTCCGAAGGGCGCACCTGTGTGTCGACCATCATTGTGCGGCGGGCTGTGAAGTCAGTCATCAGCTAAACTCTTTCGTTCAGTTCATTCATTCCTGAAATGCCATATCCCTGCCCGTCCGGCAACGGCCAGATGGGCCATTCGGCACGATTTGACGAATATTCCGTCGCTCTGTCGCAAATCCATCTCCGGCACGCTGCCGCGTTCCTTCACGGCAACCCTGACTGGCAACGCCGACGGGGTGACGTAAAGGAACGGCAGGTGCGCCTGTTTTTGCAGCAGTTTGCGGTGGAACTTTCAAAAGATGCGTCGCGTTCGCCTCTCACAACATGAATTTTTAGACGTCCGGCCGCAGGCCAACCCGCGCTTGACACATTTGCGCGTTCATTCGCTGAAATCCCATTCCAAAGGAATCTTCATGACCTTGAAAACGACTTTGACCGTAAACGACCAGGAACATGACCTTGATGCCGATCCCCGCACCTCCCTGCTGGATGCCTTGCGGCATCATCTGGGACTTACCGGGTCGAAAAAGGGCTGTGACCACGGCCAATGCGGCGCTTGTACCATTATCATCAACGGACGACGCATCAATTCTTGCCTGACCCTTGCCTGCATGCATGACGGCGACAAGATCACGACGATCGAGGGGATCGGCACGCCCGAAGCCCTGTCGGCAATGCAAGACGCCTTCGTTCGAAATGACGGTTTTCAATGCGGTTATTGCACATCAGGCCAGATCTGTTCCGCCACGGCTATGCTGGACGAGGTCAAAGACGGCTGGCCCTCCAACGTGACCGAAGCACTTGAGGGTGACCTGGAACTGACCGACGCCGAAATTTCCGAGCGGATGAGCGGCAATCTCTGCCGGTGTTCGGCCTACCCCGGTATTGTCAAAGCGATCCGTGAAGCATCCAAGGAGGACCAGCGATGAAATCCTTCGACTACAACCGCGCCGCTTCGTCTGCCGATGCCGCCGCGCACGCAAAAGCAGGTGCCACGATCATCGCGGGCGGCACGAACCTGCTGGATCTGATGAAGCTCGAAGTGATGTCGCCCGACAGTCTTGTCGACATCAACCGTCTTGATCTCAAGGAGATTTCAACGACTGATGATGGCGGCTTGCGCATCGGCGCGCTGGTCACCAATTCGGATCTGGCCGCCCACGAAACCGTCCGCCGCGACTATGAGGTACTGTCGCGGGCGCTGCTTGCCGGTGCCTCGGGCCAGTTGCGCAACAAGGCGACAACAGGCGGCAACCTGTTGCAACGGACGCGCTGCGGCTATTTCTATGATCCGGCGATGCCCTGCAACAAGCGGGAGCCGGGGTCGGGGTGTCAGGCGATGGAGGGTTTCAACCGTATTCTTGCGATCCTCGGCACAAGCGAGCATTGCATCGCAACGCACCCTTCCGACATGGCGGTCGCCATGATGGCGCTTGATGCCGAGGTCGAGATTGAGACGGCGGATGGCAGCACCCGCACCGTTGCACTTGATGATCTGTATGTTCTGCCGGGCGATACCCCGCATATTGAAACCATCCTGCAGCCCGGCGATCTAATCACTGCCGTAATCCTACCGCGCAGCAAACCTGCGACCCATCTGTACCGAAAGGTGCGCGACAGATCTTCCTACGCTTTTGCGCTCGTGTCGGTCGCGGCAGTTGTCAGCGTCGAGGGTGGCAAGATCGCCTCTGCCAAGCTCGCCTTCGGCGGCCTTGCCCCGAAACCGTGGCGCAACCGGGCTGTTGAAGACGCCCTGATCGGCCAGGAACCGTCCATGAGCCTCTTTGACAAGGCAGCAGACATTCTGCTGGCCGATGCTCAAGGGCACGGTGCGAATGATTTCAAAATCCCCCTCGCCCGCCGCACGCTCAAGGCTGTGCTGCGCAGCGCAACGGAGACTGCACAATGACCAAACATCTGAAAATGGACACACCCCACGCCGACATTCTGGGCAACATGGCGCAAGGGATCATCGGCAAAGGCATTCCCCGCCGCGATGGTCCGCTGAAAGTCACTGGCACCGCGCCCTATGCCGCCGAGGTAGGCGACGGAACCGAAGCTGTTGGCGTCTTTGTGCGGGCCACGATCACCAAGGGCAAAGTGACCGACATCGACAAGGAAAGCGTGCTTTCGATGCCGGGGGTTTTGTCCGTCATCACCGACGACCGTTTGCTGCGCAACCCTGCCCAAGGCACCGCGAATGAGGCGCCTGCACAAGGGCCGCGCGATGTGGCTTACTTTGGTCAATCCATCGCATTGGTCGTTGCCGAAACCTTCGAACAGGCGCGCCACGCGGCGCAATGCATCAAGGTCAACTATGAAGTCGAGGATGGTACCATCACAAACATGCTGGATGATCACGCTCAGCGAGACAAGCCCGACGCAAAGCAGATCCATCAGGGCGACATCGAAACCGCGATGCAGGATGCTGCCTGTGCGATTGATGCGACCTACACCACCCCGTCCCAAAACAGCGCCGCGATGGAGCCGCACGCCTCCGTCGCGAAATGGGACGGGGACAAGCTGACGGTTCAAGGTTCTTACCAGATGCTGAAATACAACCGCAACGAGCTTGCGGATTCCTTGGGCGTGAACGCGAGCAATGTGCGCGTGCTGGCCCCCTATGTCGGCGGCGGCTTCGGATCAAAGTTGGGAATCTCGCAAGACGCCGTCGCGGCGGCCATCGCTGCGAAGGAACTGGGGCGGCCCGTGCGCGTCGTGATGACACGCCCTCAGGTGTTTGAGACGACGATCCGACGCAGCGGGACCAAGCAGCGCATTCGGCTTGGCCTGAATGACGCGGGCAAAATCATCGCGATGGGACATGACGCCATCGTTTCCAATCTCCCCGGAGAGGATTTTTCCGAACCTTGCGCCCTTGCGACGCATTTTCTCTATGGTGGCGAAAACCGCAGCTACAGCCACGAAATCGCGCGCGTCCACCT
>JAGXHB010000293.1 GCA_024636425.1 Roseobacter sp. | reverse complement strand
TGCCGTCGGGGTGGCCCACATCGCACCACTGGCCGGGATAGCGCAGGCCGAACATGCGACCACGGGCAAGCATCTTGTTCCACAGCAGGTTCAGAGAGAATGCACGCTCTGGAATAGTGCTTAACAAGTCGGTTTTTATGATTTGCACGCCACCATAGATCACGCCCGGACCACGCGTCAGCCGCCCGTCATCTGCGAGGGTAAAGTCACCCTTACCGGCGTGTCCCTGCGCCTGTCCGACCGGCACCCCGATCAAAAGTGCATCCATCGTGTCGGCGTCCCACGCCTCTAGCAGCAAGGCCAACGGGTTCGGCCCTGCCCAGATCGCATCGGTGTTCATGGTGAACACAGGCCCCGCCCCAAGCAAAGGCAAGGCGTTACGCAAGCCGCCCCCGGTTTCCAGAATGTCCGGCGTCTCTATCACCGTGCGGACATCGCGGCCCCTCAGATGGGCGACAAGCGGGTCAGGCTTGTAGTGCAGGTTCACCACGATGCGATCCGGTGCGATCGTTTCCGCCAGATCGAGCGCGTGATCTATCAAGGGTCGGCCTGCCACCTTTATCATCGGTTTGGGCTGGTCCTGGGTCAGATGTTTCATCCGGGTGCCGAAACCCGCGGCGAACATCATTATGGCGTTGGGGGTGTCGCGCATCTGGTTCTCAGCCCTTCTAGAAATTCGGGTGTCGGTTGGGGCAGGGCGGGGGCAAGCACCGCCGCGATGTCCGCAAGATCAGGATGAGCCAGATTGCGCTGCACATAGCCCCAGACCCGTGGGATAAGATCGACATACTGCGCCTTGCCGTCGCGCAGACATAGCCGCGCGAAGATGCCCAATATGCGCAGGTTGCGCTGTAGCCCAAGCAGGGCATAGGCACGCAGAAACGCTTCGGTATCAGCTTTGGTATGGCGGATATAATGTGCCATCATCTCGGCTTCGATCTCGGGGGCGACATCGCGGCGGGCGTCCTGCAGGACCGACACAAGATCATAGGCTGGATGCCCCAGCAGCGCGTCCTGAAAATCCAGCAGCCCCACGCGGGCGATCCCTGTGCGGTCTGGAAGCCAGATCAGGTTTTGAGCGTGGAAATCCCGCAGGATCACAACGCGTCTTTCCCTATCAAGAGCATGCGCCAAGGGATGAAACAGAGCGTTGAACGCGTCTGCTAAGGTGCCATCGGCAGTATACCAGTCAAACAACAGGCCCGTTGCGTCAACCAGCCAATCGGCATCGCAGGTCATCAGCGCAAAGGTTGGCGCGCTGTGCAATGCGACCAACGCGTCGGTCGCAGCAGTATAAAGCATTGCTGTCATCGCCGGGTCATGAACCATCAGTCGACCGAACACCGCATCGCCCAAGTCTTCGATCAACAAAAAACCGTTTTGCGTATCTTGCGCCAGAATGCGCGGCGCGCTTAACCCCCGCAGGGAAAGCTCGGTCGCGACTTTCACGAAGGGGCGCACATCTTCGCCACGATCAGGCGGCGCATCCATGAATACGGCAGTCGTACCGTCGGGCCGGGTCAACCGGTCATAACGCCTGTTCGAGGCATCACCGGCCAGCAGATGCCGCGCGGCGTCACCCCAGCCTGAGATTGCGATAAACTGTGTGGCTGCGTCCGGTCGTTTGATCATCTGCGCCACACCGCCAGCTTGTCCGTCCAACGATCGCCTCGCCATGTGGCGACAAGTTCGCGGGTATCATTTCCTGTGGTTTCAAGCGTCAGATCAAGTGCAGCCTCGGGCATTAGTGTGGCCAGTCTGTCCGGCCATTCGACAAGGCAGATCGCGGTTTCGAACGCGTCGTTAAGCCCCAGCTCCTCGACCTCGTAGCTTGAGGTAAGACGATAAAGGTCGGCATGCCAGATCGGGCCCTTGCGGCTGTCATAGGTTTGTACCAGCGTAAATGTCGGAGATGGCACATCTTCGGGATCGGTCAGCAGGGACTGGATCAGCGACCGGGCAAAATGCGTCTTGCCGGCACCCACATCGCCCGTCAGCAGGATCGTGTCACCGAACGTCAGTACCTGTGCCAGATCGCGCGCGATCCGGGCGGTGTGATCTGCATCTTGCAAGGTGAATCTGAGGGTATGCGGCGACATGACGACAAGGTACGTGCGCGCAGCGGTGCGCCGCAAGCCGAAAGCGGTGGATCAGTCCCCAAGATCGACAGGTTCCGGCTCTGAAACCGGTGCTGTGCCGATCGCTTTCTTGCCGACATCGAACCGGATCAGCGTGGCACCCGATACGATGGGCGATATAAGGCAGGTCAGCTCAGCCCCGTTTCCCAGATAGAGAGGCATGCTCCAAGGCTTCCGATCGCCAAAATTGCGCACGAAATCCTCGATCTGTGGCCACATCGGGTTCGGTGCGGATTTGCATTTCCAATGCTGGATGGCGTCATAGATCGTGACATCGGCAAAGCTGATATTGGGGGCAACATTCCATAGTTTTTGATAGGCCAGATTGGAGAACGTCAGCACACCCGACGCCGAAAACACGGCAATCGCATCTTCAAGAGTGTCCAGCATGGATTGGCCTAGTTCAAGTTCGGCCCGAAAAGTGCGCGTCAGGCTTATCTCGGCTGTGATGTCTTCGACCAGGAATGCGGTTGCCCCGTCCGGATGAGGGCGACCCTTGACCCGAAAGGTCTGCCCGTTGTCGAGCGACCAAACCTCCTCGTAGCGGCCATCTTTCGCGGCGCGGATCATATCGGTAATCGCGTTGCGCCAGTTGATATAGCTTTTCGGTTCCGGCATCTTGCGGGTTTCACGGAGCCGGTCAAAAAAGGTCTGAACGGCTGGCCGCGCACTTAGAAACTCGGCCTTGAGACCGGTCAGATCCACCAGCGCTGGGTTGAAAAGTGCAAGCTGGCTGTTGCGGTCAAAAATGGCCAGCCCGATGGACAGCTGCGCAAATGTTTTCGTCAGTGTCTGTACGAAGTTGCGCTGCGCTTCCTCTGCATGGATCAAAGCACTGATGCAGATGGCTTGATGGCATAAAATACCGTCGAGTTCGGTTCGCGTCACCTCGAACCAGTCGGTTTTGCCACCCTCCGACAGCCGTAGCGGCAGGCGTTTGGAAACTTCTTGAGCGGGCAGATCAAACAACGGCTCCTTAGCGGTGTCCTCGGGATGGGCGGCCTCGCAAAGTCGCTGGTACGCGGCGTTGCGCCACATCATTCTGCCATCGGTGTTGGTGTGCCAGACGGGGACAGTCAGGCTTGTATCAAGGCGCTGCACTATTGACCGGTCGATATTGCGCACCGGGCCTTCGGGTTCGGGTGTATCGGTAAAGGTGACGCGCGATTTGCCGTCTTGCCACGCGATCACGACCCTGTTGGGGGTATCGGAATCGACTGCTGACAACGTTGTTTCGCCCGCTCCAGTCGTTTTCGGGGTCAGTGGAAATTGCACGAACCGGTCAATCACGGCGTCATAGAGGTCGAACCACGCATGGTCGCCGGGTACCAGAGGTAGAAAATCACCGGCAGCGTCAGTTGCATGATGCAAATCATCGCCGTCGAACAGATAGCAGATGCCGTCTTCCGACTGGCACTGCTCAGCCAGCAAAGGACGCGGCGACCTGATCCAGCGCCACGCGACAACGCCGCTGACAGAGGCCGCACACAAAACAACAAGGATTTCTATGGCAGAGATCATCGCGCGCAAATTCCGTATGACACGCGCAGTAGCGGGATAAAGGGTTAAGCATTGGTTAACAGAACCGATTTGCCATCAGATGTTGATCGGTTCGTTGCGCCCCAGCGGTTGCCGTGCATCGCGGTTCTGGCTGTCGAGCTGCTGGCGGGGCCAAACGACTTCGACAACGGCACCCAACTGCCTGTCGGCCCGCGTGCCCTCTGATCCGTTTGCAAATGTCAGCTCGGCCCCCGACCGCTCTAGAAGTGTCTTTGCGATGAACAAGCCCAGCCCCATTCCTTCGTAGCCGGGTCTTTCAGGCTGGGGCTGTGCGTTGCGCCGTCGCCGCACAAAGGGGTCACCGATGCGGCCCAGAAGGTGCGGCGCGAAACCCGAGCCGTCATCCACAATGCGCACGGAAATTTGCGTATCGGTCCATGTGACGTCGATCCAGACGGTTGTCTTGGCAAAATCGACCGCGTTCTGGATCAGGTTGCGCAAACCATGGATCACCTCGGGTTTGCGGGCGATTTCCGGCTGGTCCAACGGCGACAGATCGGAACTGTCAAAGGTGAACTCAATGGATTTGCCACGCATGCGGTGCGGCTCAGCCGCCTCTTCCAGCACCGCCATCAGTGGGGCAAAGCGCATGTGAAGGTCGTCTTTTCCCGCACGACCCATGTCGCGCAGAATATCGCGGCAACGATCGGCCTGATCGCGGATCAACGCTGCGTCTTCGGCCAGATCGGGTTGATCGCGCAGATCGTTCAGCAGCTCCACGCTTGCAAGCTTGATCGTCGCCAGCGGTGTGCCCAGTTCGTGCGCGGCGGCGGCAACGACGCCACCCAGATCGGTCAGTTTCTGTTCGCGGGCAAGCGCCATCTGCGTTGCCGTCAGGGCGTCGGACATCGAGTGGATTTCGGTCGTGACCCGCCGGGAATAGGATGTGGAGAACAGGATCGCGATAACCAGCGCGACCCAGTTGCCAAAGACGAAGACCTGCGGAATCCGCATCATGCCGCCATCCTCTGTCAGAAGCGGGAGATGAAAGAACGCCAGCAGCGTCGCCAATGCCATCGCCGTACCGCAAAGCACAATGGTCGACCGCAGACTAAGCGCGGTGGCGGAAATGGTCACTGGCCCAAGCAACAAAAGGGAAAACGGATTATGAAGCCCGCCGGTCAGGAACAGCAAAAACCCTAGCTGGAGCAGATCGAACATCACCATGAGCAGGTTTTCGTATTCCGACAGGCGCTTGTTCTCGGGGAACACCAGAATGGCCACCAGGTTGCCGATCACCGACACCCCGATCGCCAGATAGCAAAGCCCCAGTTCAAGATGGAGGCCGAATATCCGGTCCGCCACTGTGATCGCGGTCAGTTGCCCAGCGATGGCGACCCACCGCAAGACGATCATCGTGCGCAAGCGGATCCAGTTGGCGCGCGTTCGCTCGCCCAGGGGTTTGACTGTCGCCTGCGTCATTGGCGCACCTTTTCGTGCTAAACTATTGCATTGGTACCCAAGAAGCGTAGGTCTGCAGCGGACAGTGATCAAGAGCGCGCATGAGCGCAGGAGAACCAAGATGAGACGTCTTTATGCAATTGCTGCTGCGGTGGCGGTCCTTGGGTTGCTGGCCGTGAGCTGGATGGTGGCGCTGACCGGCCGCAGCGATGACAAGTTCGCGCAGTGCAGAAACTCTGCCGTAGCTGGCGGTGCCGAGCTCGGCGGGCCGTTTGAACTGGTCAATGGAGACGGGCAGACGGTGACTGACACAGATGTGATCACCGAGCCGAGTCTGCTTTATTTCGGCTATACCTTCTGTCCTGACGTCTGTCCGCTGGATGTGGACCGCAATGCCGCCGCTATCGATATCCTTGAGGAGCGCGGGATGTCGGTGACGCCTGTGTTCATTTCGATCGACCCCGACCGTGATACCCCAGAAGTCGTAGGAGAGTTTGCCGATGTCATGCATCCCAAGATGATCGGTCTGACCGGATCGCCCGAGCAGGTCAAAGCCGCGAGCGAAGCCTACCGCACCTATTACAAGGCTCATGAAAAAACCGATGATTTTTACCTCGTTGACCATTCGACGTTCAGCTATCTGGTACTGCCCGATGAAGGGTTCGTCGACTTCTTCCGTCGGGATCTGACCCCCGACCAGGTTGCGGACAACATCGGGTGCTTTGTCGATAATCTCTAGATAGTTTGACCAACGCCGTCCTGCGACACATATCATGCGTATGGACATAAACCTGAAATTGACAACCACGAGGCAAACAATGGCTGAAGACAAGGCGCTGGATCTGGGTGAAGACAAGTCTTTGCTATTGGTCGATGATGATGAACCGTTCCTGCGGCGTCTTGCAAAAGCGATGGAAAAGCGCGGCTTTGAGATTGAAACCGCAGGGTCCGTGGCAGCCGGTCGTGCGATTGCGACCGCCCGTCCGCCGGCCTATGCCGTGATTGATCTTCGGCTTGAGGATGGCAACGGCCTGGATGTGGTCGAAGTCCTGCGTGAAAAGCGGCCTGATGCGCGGGTTGTCGTGTTGACAGGATATGGCGCGATTGCCACGGCTGTTGCAGCGGTCAAGATCGGCGCGACGGACTATCTGTCGAAACCTGCGGACGCCAATGACATCACGAATGCGTTGCTGGCCAATGGCGATGATCTGCCGCCGCCCCCCGAAAACCCGATGAGCGCAGACCGCGTGCGGTGGGAACACATCCAGCGCGTCTATGAACTATGTGACCGCAATGTATCTGAAACGGCGCGACGCCTGAACATGCACCGCCGCACCTTGCAGCGTATTCTGGCAAAAAGAAGCCCGCGCTAGAGCCTATATATCGTAGCGTTTGCTGATCTTGTCCACGATCTGACCAGAGGCGAGTTCGACGCCTTCGTCGAAATGCCAGTCTCTGAAGCCGCGACTTTGGTAGTATGTCAGTCCCCCGGAGTTGTCGGCCCGGATCGTGGCGTTGATCCAGACATAGCCCAACCGCTTTGCGGCTTCGGCTGTGGCGGTAAACAACGCAGACCCGATGCCTAGCTGCGTGCGCCCGATGTGTACGAAGCTGGCGATGTCGCACGCCTCTGCCGGCAAGTTCGGGTGGGGGCCGATCCACTGGAAACCGCAGATCCTTTGCTGATCGTCGACGGCCACATGCCAGGCGCTTTGCTCCGCATGTGCTGCCATCTGGTCGCTCAAATCATTTCCGGTCACGGTGCGGGTCATCGCAGTGGTGCCGCCAGTTTCTATGATTTCGTTCAGAAGGCTGGCCATATCGGGCGCATCAAGCGCGATTGCGGGTCTGACTGTGATCACGACATTTCCTTCAACAACTCTTCGTGGCGCGCGGTAAAGGCGTTTCGCGTTTCAACCGGAGGACGCAGCACGATGCCAAGCCCGTCGATGATCGCGGGTGCGGGCTTGCCGAAGAATTTTGTCGCCTCGTTTTCGGCAAAACCTGCAATCTGGGTCGCTTCCATCCAGGCGCTGATCTTGTCGGCCTTTTTTATCTGGGCCTTTACGGTTTTCGGAATCGCGGCAGGCAGGCCGAACCGGATGTGTATGGCAGCCGTCAGTCGGTCATCCAATGCGCCATAATCCGGCCCCACAGCAGCCTTGACCGGCGAAATCATGTCGCCGATCACATATTCCGGCGCATCATGCAAAAGTGCTGCAAGCCGCCACTTGACCGGCCCGGTCGGATTCAGCCGGGTAAAAAGCGTCTCGACCAGGAGCGAATGTTCGGCGACGGAATAGGCATAGTCTCCATGCGTTTGACCATTCCACCGCGCGACAAATGCGAGCCCATGGGCGATATCTTCGATTTCAATATCGACTGGCGTCGGATCCAGCAGATCCAGCCTGCGGCCTGAAAGCATACGTTGCCACGCGCGGGGTTGCTGCGCCATCTCACTCTCCAGTTTCGGGTAGCAGGGGAACAAAAACAGAGTCTTGCTGTTATTCCCACGAAGGAGACAATCATGAAACCGGTAATTTCAAGCCTGATGCTCGCCCTGTCCCTTGGTGTCTTTTCCACCACCGCTTGGGCAGACACTGTCTGTATGGCCGAACCAGAACTGACCGCGTCGTTGACCGACTGGTACGGAGAGATTCCGATCGAAAGCCAGAACGACGCCGGTGTGCAAATCTGGGCTTCGGTCGAGAACGGAACTTGGACGGCGGTTAAAACCCTCTCTGATGGCAATGCCTGCGTCGTAGGGCAGGGGACCGACTGGATGGCCGGCCTGACCTCCCAGGAAACGATCATCGCATCTCTGGACTAGGTCTGACGCCTGCGGCACCAACACCAGTTGAGATAAACTGGCGTAACTGCTAAGCGCATCCCAAATATCCGATTTGAAAAGGGATGCCTGATGGCCAACGATTATATCGTTAAAGACGTTAGCCTTGCTGCCTATGGCCGCAAGGAACTTGATATTGCTGAAACCGAAATGCCGGGCCTGATGGCGCTGCGCGTTGAATACGGTGAGAAAAAGCCGCTGACAGGCGCGCGCATCGTTGGCTCGCTGCACATGACGATCCAGACCGCCGTTTTGATTGAGACGCTGGTCGCATTGGGTGCGGACGTGCGTTGGGCGTCCTGCAATATCTTCTCGACACAAGATCACGCCGCCGCCGCGATTGCCGAAGCGGGTGTTCCTGTCTTCGCGATCAAGGGTCAGAGCTTGGAAGAGCATTGGGGCTACCTTGATAAATCCTTCATGTTCCCTGACGGGCCGAACATGATTCTCGACGATGGCGGCGATGCGACGCTCTATATCCTGCTCGGCGCGCGCGCCGAAGCCGGTGAAGATGTCATCGCCGTGCCGACATCCGACGAAGAAGTCGTGATCAAAGCCCAGATCAAGAAGCGGATGGAAGCGTCCCCCGGTTGGTTCACCAAGATGCGCGACCAGATCAAGGGCGTGTCCGAGGAAACAACCACCGGTGTTCATCGCCTCTATGAGCTGGTCAAGAACGGTCAGCTGCCGTTCCCCGCGATCAACGTGAATGACTCTGTCACCAAGTCGAAATTCGACAACAAATACGGCTGCAAGGAATCGCTGGTCGACGGCATCCGCCGCGCCACGGATACGATGATGGCGGGCAAGGTTGCTGTCGTCATGGGCTACGGCGACGTTGGCAAAGGCTCTGCGGCCAGCTTGCGCGGTGCCGGTGCCCGCGTGAAGGTCACCGAAGTCGATCCGATCTGCGCGCTGCAGGCCGCGATGGACGGTTTCGAGGTTGTTCTGCTCGAAGACGTGCTGGCCACCGCTGACATCTTCATCACCACCACGGGCAACAAGGACGTGATCCGCATCGAGCATATGCGCGAGATGAAGGACATGGCGATTGTTGGCAATATCGGCCATTTCGACAATGAAATTCAGGTTGCAGCCCTCAAGAACCACAAATGGACCAACATCAAGGAACAGGTCGACATGATCGAGATGCCGTCCGGCAACCGCTTGATCCTGTTGTCCGAAGGGCGTCTGCTGAACCTTGGTAACGCGACCGGCCACCCGTCCTTCGTGATGTCCGCGTCCTTCACCAATCAGGTGCTGGCGCAGATCGAGCTGTGGGAAAACAATGGCAAGTACGAGAACGACGTCTACATCCTGCCCAAGCATCTGGACGAGAAAGTTGCCCGTCTGCATCTGGACCGGATCGGCGTGAAGCTGACAAAGCTGAGCAGCGAGCAGGCGGCTTATATCGGCGTCACCCCCGAAGGCCCGTTCAAACCAGAGCACTATCGTTACTAAATCAGGTCAATTAGCCTGAAACAGCGCCGCCTTGCAGGGATGCACGGCGGCGTTTTTTTATCTCACGTCGCGTCCCTGGTTCAGGATGATGACATTCCCGCTTGAGACATCACCTGCGGGAGAGATCAGGAACCCGATCCACGCCGCAATCTCGGAGGGTTGCATCGCGCGGCCATGCGGCATCTGCGCGATGGCCTTGGCGAGCACCTCCTCACTCACCACACCGAACAGCGGCGTTTCCGTCATTGCGGGCGCGATGGAGTTCACTGCGATCTTGTCGGTCGCATAACGCCGCGCCAGATCCTTGGTCAGGGTGTCCAATGCGGCCTTTGACGCGCGATAATGCGGCGGATCGAACGCATCGAAATTATAGGCACCGTTCGAGCTGATGTTGACGATCTTGCGTACACCGTCCCGGCCCTGCATCAGCTTGATCGCGGCCTGACAGCAGTGAAATGCGCCGGAAAAGTTCAGCGACATCTGCTTTTCAAACTCGGCTTCGGGAATGTCCGGAAATTCCGACATGAAACAGGTGCCGGCATTGTTGACCAGCGCATCGACGCCGCCATGTGTCGCTTTGATCTGCTCAAAGGCATCTGCGATGGCTTCGGCGCTGGTCAGATCAACGACCATCCCCTCAAAACCGTCAGCTTCCATGCCCGACAGCCCGTCTGCGTCAATGTCGAACCCCACGACGTGAAACCCGTCAGCCAGCAGGCGTGCCACAATCGCGCGCCCCATGCCGCCTGCGGCTCCTGTCACCACTGCAATTTTTGTCATCGTTCACCCATGGCTTTCGCGATCCCGTCACGCTATCAAAATAGATGTAAACGCATGTATTTGACCATGCAAGGAGAGCCCGATGCCCATTCGCCCCGCCCGCAGGATCACCGATACCAGCCCCAAAAATTTTGGCATGTTCGCCAAGGCGGTCGGCATGGGGGGCGATCTGATCCATCTGGAGCTCGGCATGCCCGCCGAAGATACGCCGCAGCATATCAAAGACGCGACGATTGCGGCGCTTCAGGCCGGGGCGGTACATTACTCGGACCTGCAAGGTTTGCCAGAGCTGCGGCAAGCGCTGGCCGACAAGCTGAAGCGTCAGAACGGGATGGACGTGACCGCCGACAATGTGCTGGTGACCAACGGCCTGACCCAAGGGTCGTTTGCCGCGTTCATGGCTTTCCTCGATGACGGGGACGAGGCGCTTCTGCTTGGCCCCTATTACCCCCAACATATCGGCAAAGCCGAACTTGCGGGGGCCAAGGTCACCATTGCGCCCCTGGACAGGGAAAACGGATTTTCCATCAATCGCGGCTTGATAGAGCCGCATATTACCGCAGCAACCCGTGTGATCGCGCTGATCAATCCGTGCAACCCGACGGGCCGGGTCTATACGCGCGACGAGTTGCAGGTGATCGCCGATCTGGCACAGAAACACGATCTTCTGGTGATTTCGGACGAGGTTTACGAAGAGATTACCTATGGCACCCCGCATATCTCGATCGCGTCGCTGCCGGGGATGGCGGACCGCACGATTTCGCTGTTCGCCTTTACCAAGGCCTATGCGATGGACGGTTGGCGGCTGGGCTATGCGGTTGCGGACAGCGCCCTGATGGGACCGCTGATGAAGATCACCACGAACGAGGTGACGCATGTGAACACGTTCATCCAAGCTGGCGCGTTGGCCGCGGTGACCGGC